>JBKJQX010000112.1:0-25191 GCA_046594875.1 Vicinamibacterales bacterium | reverse complement strand
CCAGGCAAAAAGACACCCGACGTCATTTCCGTTGGCGAGTTTTCCACAGATCGACACCCATCCCCCTCTCTCCCGACTGCTGAAATCCTGAAGCGGCGCGGCCTAGCCCCAGTCGAGCTCGGCCCCAAAGAGGGCCTCGCGCTCATCAATGGCACGCAGGCCAGCACCGGGGTGTTGGCGCTGGCCGTGCAACGCGCGATGGGTCTGTCGCGCGCGGCCGACATCGCGGCAGCGATGAGCATCGATGCCCTGCGCGGCTCGTCGAAGCCGTTCGACGCACGCATTCACGATGCGCGGCCCGTGCCCGGACAGACCGCCGCGGCGGGCAACGTGCGCGCGTTGCTTGACGGCAGCGCCATCAACGCGTCGCACCTGCACTGCGGCAAAGTGCAGGACGCCTACGCGCTGCGATGCACGCCGCAAGTCCATGGGTCGGCACGTGAGGCCATGGCGTTCGCCCATCGCCTCGCCACGATCGAAGCCAACTCGGCCACCGACAACCCGATGGTCTTCGCCGAAGAAGGCGACATTGTCTCGGGCGGTAACTTTCATGGCGCGCCCGTGGCCCTGGCCGCCGACACCTTGTGCATCGGACTGGCGCAACTGGCCACCATCAGCGAGCGGCGCACCGACCGGATGATGACGCCGCATGAAAGCGGCTTGCCCGCGTTCCTGATTCGCGACTCGGGTCTCAACTCCGGCCTGATGATGGCGCACGTCACGGCTGCAGCGCTGACGGCCGAGATCAAGACCCTGGCGCATCCCGCCGCGATCGACACCATTCCCACGTCGGCGGGACGCGAAGATCACGTCAGCATGAGCATGGGCGCCGCCCTCAAGGCCGCGCGCATTGTCGAATTGCTCACGCACGTCCTCGCCATCGAGGTGCTGGCGGCCTCGCAGGCGCTCGATTTGCTCGCGCCGCTCACCACATCCCCCGCGCTGCAGCGCGCCCACGCCACCGTGCGCGCCGTGGTGCCGACATTGACCGTCGATCGCACGCCGGCGCCTGATATTCAGGCCATCGGGGCGCTCATCCGCGACGGCGCCCTGGAGCGCGCGTGCGCACTTCAATTGTGCTGAGTCTGTCAACCGTTGACTCGCCGTCCATCCTCTTTTAGAGTGACATTTCTCCGACCGGCACACCCAGTCGCAACGACGTAATGCTCACCACGACACGCTCCGTTCGGTCGCCCCGCGGCGTTACCCTCTCCTGCCAGGGATGGCCGCAGGAAGCGGCTCTGCGCATGCTCATGAACAACCTGGATGCGGATGTGGCCGAACGTCCAGAAGACCTGGTCGTCTACGGCGGCACGGGTAAAGCCGCGAGAAATTGGGAATGTTTCGACGCCATCGTCGACACGCTGCGTCGCCTCAAGGCCGACGAGACGCTTGTGGTGCAGTCGGGCAAGCCGGTGGCCGTCTTCCGCACCCACCCGTGGTCACCCCGCGTCATCATCGCCAACGCCCTGCTGGTGCCGGCGTGGGCGAACTGGACGACCTTCCGCGATCTCGAAGACAAGGGCCTGACGATGTACGGCCAGATGACCGCAGGCTCGTGGATTTACATCGGCACGCAGGGCATCCTGCAGGGCACGTACGAAACGCTCGCCGCGGTCGCCCGCACGCACTTTGGCGGTACGCTTCGCGGTCGCCTCACTGTCACCGCCGGCCTGGGCGGCATGGGCGGCGCGCAGCCGCTCGCCGTCACGATGAATGAGGGCGTGGCCCTGGTCATCGAAGTTGATCCCGATCGCATCGCGCGGCGGCTCGCCACGCGTTATCTGGACGAGGCCACCACCTCTCTTGATGACGCGCTGGCGCGGTGCGCCGCGTACCAGCGCGACGGCGTCGCGCGATCGATCGGCCTGGAAGGCAACGCGGCCGACGTGTTGCCGGAGCTTGTCGCGCGCGGCCTCACGCCCGATGTCCTCACGGACCAGACCTCCGCGCACGACGCACTGGTCGGGTACGTGCCCAACGGACTCTCACTCACCGCCGCGGCGCAGTTGCGCGCCGCCGAACCGGCGGAGTACGTCCGGCGCTCCACCGCGGCCATGGGCGTGCACGTGCAGGCCATGCTGACGATGCAATCGCGTGGCGCGGTGACGTTTGACTACGGCAACAACATCCGCGCACGGGCGGTGGAGGCCGGCGTCACAAACGCGTTTGACATCCACGGCTTTGTGCCCGAATACGTGCGTCCCCTGTTCTGCGAAGGCAAGGGACCGTTCCGGTGGGCCGCGCTCTCGGGCGATCCGGCCGACATTGCGGCCACCGACGAGCTCGCCCTTGAGATGTTTGCGCATGACGCCGCCCTCTGCCGCTGGATTCGGCTGGCGCGCGAACGCGTGGCGTTCCAGGGCCTGCCGGCGCGCATCTTCTGGCTCGGGTACGGCGACCGCGCGCGATTCGGCCTCGCCATCAATGATCTCGTCCGCCGGGGCCGCATCTCGGCCCCGATTGTCATCGGCCGCGATCATCTCGACGCCGGCTCGGTCGCTTCCCCTAATCGCGAGACCGAGAGCATGCGCGACGGAAGCGACGCCATCGCTGACTGGCCCGTCCTGAACGCCCTGCTCAACGTCGCTTCTGGCGCCACCTGGGTGTCGGTGCATCACGGCGGAGGTGTGGGTATCGGATACTCCCTGCACGCCGGCATGGTGGTGGTGGCCGACGGCACCGCGGAAGCCGACGAGCGGCTGTCGCGCGTCCTGACCTCCGACCCCGGCATGGGTGTGGTCCGTCACGCGGATGCCGGATACCCCACTGCCGTTGAGACGGCCATCACCCGCGGTGTGGACATGCCCATGTTGCGGCGAACGCCGGGAGGCCACTCATGATCGTTGAGCGGCCGGCCCTCGAACAACGCGTGCTTCAGGCGCTCGACGCCGGACGCATTCCTGTGCTGCTCGGCGGATGTGGCACGGGCCGCTCGTCGGCCTTGCTGCGACTCGCGTCGTTAATTGGCGCGGGACGCGCGCAGTACATCGACTTCTCGGCCGCCGCCACCACACCGGAGCGGTGCCTGCACTCGGTGCTCGCGGCATCATCACCGGAAGGCCCACCCGCCCCGATACCCGCACACGCGCGTGAGGCGTTTGACGGCCTGCTCACGTATCTCGATACCGCGAGCGCGCCGGGCAACGGTCCGGTCACGTTTCTCTTTGATGAAATTCTCGACATCCGCACGTTCGAGAGTTTCCCCGGGCTGCGCCACGTCCAACGCGAATTGGTCTACCGTCTCGCGGCAAGTCCCAATGGGTTCGTCCTCGCGTCGCGTTTCACTGCGCGCGCACACCGGTTGCTGCGCGACGCTGATGCGCGCTTCGAGGTCATCCACATCCCGCCGTTCGTGGGCGACGATGTGCGTGGGCTGGCACGGCAGCGGCAGGCGGCAGACGCGATTACTCCCGCACAGGCGTCTGCCGTGGCCGCGCTCAGCGGGCACCGCGCGGCGCCGGCCGACATCCTGCTTGCCGCGCTGCTGGCGCAACCTGCGGCGCGCCGGCGTCCCATCGACGCGCTGGCGACGGCCATGAGTCCCGGCGGACCGCTGTCGTCACGCTGTCGTGAGAGTTACGAATTCCGGCTGCACCGCGCGCGCGGGTACGGCGCGCTCAAGGCCATCCTGGGTGTGCTGGCCGAACAGGACGCCATCACCCTGACCGAGATCGCCCAGCGGTTGCACCGCACGCCGGGGTCAACCAAGGACTATCTCTCGTGGCTCGAAGATGTGGACCTGGTCACGATGCAGCGCAAGCGCTACGTCTTTGACGATCCGCTCCTGCGCCTGCACATCCGTCTCTACGGTGGTGTCACGCCACCCACGCCGGCGCAGGTCGCCGCCGAGGCCGCCGCCTGGGCGGATCGCTGCATGCCGAACGACGTGCCGGAACCCGCGCCAACGCCGGTCGCTGTCGGCGCGGACGCCCGCGGGCAGGATCACTCCGGCATCATCGAGATCGATTAGGTCTTACACGAGGCATGAAGGACTGAAGGTTCTTCAGTTAGAAGGAGGTCCCTTCAGTTCCTTCACGCCTCGTGTGAGGATTTCCGGGAAGAGCCTTGAGGGAGTGCCTTCACGTCCTTCACGCCTCGTGTGAGGATTTCCGGGAAGAGCCCTGAGGGAGTGCCTTCAAGTTCTTCACGCCTCGTGTGGATCAACTGGAGATCGAAATTTCGTCAGTGCAGCCTTTGCGGCTTGCTGCTCGGCTTCCTTCTTCGATCGTCCCTGCGCGTGGCCGGCCGAGATGCCGCCCACCATCACATCCACGTTGAACCGGCGTCGATGGTCGGGGCCCTCGGTGGCCGTCAGTTGATACTCCGGCAGTCCGCGCCCGGCCGCCTGCAGCCACTCCTGCAGCTCAGACTTCCAGTCGTCAGTGAACGACGCTTCGGCGACCTTGTCGCCGCCTGAATCAATGAGCGGACCGAAACACGACATGATGAACGCGCGCGCGGCATCCACACCCCCGTCGAGATAGATCGCCGCAAGGAGCGCTTCGAAACTGTCGGCCAGGATCGCGTTCTTCCCACGACCGCCCGTCTTCTCCTCACCACGGCCCAGCAACACATAGCGGCCCAGGTCGATGCCGGCCGCGAGTTTGGCCAGCGACACCGTGGACACGATCGACGCCTTGATCTTCGATTTGTATCCTTCGGTGTGGGTGGGAAACCGCTGGAACAACATGTCTGCGATGACAAACCCGAGCACGGCGTCGCCGAGGAATTCCAGAGACTCGTTGTCCACCACCCCGCCGGACGCGTCTTCATGCGCGCGCGATCGATGCGTCAAGGCATGCTCGAGCAATCCGAGGTCGCGGAAGTGATACCCGATGCGGTCTTCGAGTGGGCCGACGTTTTCACTCAGGCGCCGGACTTCGGCCGCCGCGGCTTCGTCGAGGTGGCCCGCAATCAGCGCTTCGGCGCGCGCGGCCTGCTCCTCGCGCACGCTGACCCCGAACGCCGCCTGCCCGCCGAATCGCAAGGGGAACAACCCGGGCGCCAGCCTGGACGACACGATGGCATCCAGCCCGTGTGCCTCAAACAACGCCCGCACGATCTCGGCCTCAATCGATAGATGGCTCCTGAAGACCTCGACGCTCACTCGAAGCCTTCCACCTTCACCACCACCATCGTCATGTCATCGTGCGGCTCGGCGTCTCCGACAAAGGCACTGACTTCGCGCAGCACCCGTTCGCGAATGCCGCCGGCGTCGAGCGCGTGGTGCGCGCTGACCACGCGGCTCAAGGCCGCGTCGGTGAACAATTCGCCGGTCACATCCATCGCCTCGGTGATGCCGTCAGTGTAGAGCACCACCACATCGCCGGCGTTGAGCGGTCGTGTGTGCTCCTCGAGGATCGACTCGAATCGATCGGCCGCGCCCGGCAGCCGCAGTCCCAGCACCATGCCGTCGGGTACGATCACGTCCACGCCTTCCGATGAAGCGACAATGAGCGGCGTATGACCGGCGCGCGCATGTGTGAGGGTGCGCGCCTCGAGATCGATCACCGCATACGTCATCGTGATGAAGCTGCGGTTGTCGAGATGATCGGCGAGCAGGCGGTTGACGCGGGTCAGCAGCGCTTTCGGCGAACGCTCCAGATGACTCAGTGCCAACATCAGGCCCTTGAGCTCGGCCATGTAGAGCGCAGCCGACGTGCCCTTGCCGGAGACGTCGGCCACCAGCACGCCCAGCTGCCGCGGCCCGAGGTCGAAAAAGTCGTAGTAGTCGCCACCGACTTCGCGCGCCGGGACGCACAAGTCAGCGATGGAAAGCCCGCGGAACGACGGAGGTGTTTCGGGCAGCAGCGATTGCTGGATGTCGCGCGCAATCCGCAATTCGTCGTCCAGCCGCTGCTTCTCGCGCTGCACATGCAACAGGTGCTCGATGCTGCCGCTCATCCGGTTGAACGACTCGGCCAGGTCGCCCAATTGGTCCTTCGAGTCGATGCGGATGCGATGCGCGAAGTCGCCCTGCTGGACGCGCTCGGTGCCTACGAAGAGTTCGTGCACCGCCGATGTGATTTGCCGGCCCAGACCCGCGCCGAAGAACAGTGCCACGCCCTGCACAATCAGCAGCAACACACCGAGTGCGACGAGCACCAGGAACAACAGTTGCCCCTGAAGCTGCATGCCCTGGGCTTCCGACAGTCGCTTCATCAGGCGGCCGATTGGGGCATCCAGGCCCAGCGACACACGACCATTGAGGCCGGAATTCCAATCCGTGAAATCCGCGAACATCACGGTGCGCCTGAGGACCGTGAAGCCGGCGACTGCCGCGCCTGCGTCGTCGCCATCAGCCATGGCAGACGCCACACCGATGAGTGGCTGGGCGGTCACCTCCTGGCCAGTGGCGTGCTGATTGATCTCGATCCCGCGCAGGCGGACGCCGGTGAGTTCATCCACGCGGGCGGTGACGTCTCCATCCAGGGGCAGGTCCACGACCACCGCGTGCCGCCCTCCGCGGAGTGGCGCGACGGCGCGAACGAGCAGCCGACGACGCTGGGTGGTGGACGATCCGTTGGACACCATGGCCAGCAGCTTGACGTCCGCCTTCTCTCGGGCCCACGCCGGCACGCCGGCAGGCGGCGCCGGAAGATGTCTCCAGTCACCAGCCGTGGCGATTGGGCCCGTGCCGCCTGTCACGGGAACCACGGCCAGCGACAACGCCCGAAGCAGCGAATCCTGCTCGAACTGGCGGGTGTATTGACCGCGAATCACCACTTCCGATGTGAGAAGCTCGGAGCCAATGTCAGAGGCGGCGGTGGTCGCCATCTGGAGCGCTTCCTGCTTGAGGTCCTCAAGCCCGTCGTCGAACAGGTAGGACGCGGTGCTTCCGTGTACGATGACGGCGGCGACCGACGCAAAGACGATGACGAGGGCGACGGGGACGAAGCCGAGAAAGACGTACGACAGAATCAGTTTGCGGCGTACGCGCCAGAGGAACTGGCGGCGGAACCGCACGAGCACGACAACGGCCAGCCACACCACGGATACGCGCAAGGCCAGGGAAGCCACCTTGCGGAATGCCTCCACGAGCGGAGGCACGGTGGTGACCTGCCCCAGCAGCCACACCAGCACCAGTGACACACCCGACAGGATGAGGAGTCGCCCTGGGAGGATACGGAACGGATGAAACGGCGCCGGAGGTGGTGCCGGCATCACTCGCGGAGCAGCGTCTGAGGCCATCCAGAAATTGAATCTTGGATGATAACAGACTATCGTGAGTGACCATGAAGCTGCCCAAGCACGCGCGATTCGCCACGGTGTGTCTGCACGCGGGCCAGACGCCCGACCCCACGACCGGCGCCATCATCACGCCCATCTACCAGACATCCACCTATGTGCAGGACGCGCTGGGCCAGCACAAGGGCTACGAGTACGCCCGCACGCAGAACCCGACACGGTCGGCGCTTGAGGCAAACCTGGCAGCCATCGAAGGCGGCAAAGCGGCGTTTGCATTTGCCTCGGGCATGTCCGCCATTCACGCCATTGTCACCAAACTGTCGGCCGGCGACCACACGATCGTGACCGACAACACCTATGGCGGCACGTTCCGGCTGTTCGACAAGGTGATGTCGCGGCTGGGACTCTCCTTCAGCTTCGTGGACACCTCGGACCCGGCGGCCATCCAGGCGGCGATGACACCGGCAACGAAGATGGTGTTCATCGAGACGCCGACCAACCCGGTGCTGCGGCTCACCGATATCGCGGCATCGGCCGAGATTGCGCATCGGGGTGGCGCGTTCCTGGTGGTGGACAACACGTTTGCCAGCCCATGCCTGCAACGTCCCATCGAACTGGGCGCCGACCTCGTCGTGCACAGCACCACCAAGTATCTCAACGGCCACAGCGACTCCATTGGCGGTGTGGTGATTGCCGTCACGGACGAGCATATCGAGTGGCTCCGGTTCATCCAGAATTCCGCAGGGGCGATTCTGAGTCCGATGGATTCATCACTCGTGCTTCGCGGCACCAAGACGCTGGCGCTGCGGATGGTGCAGCACACGGCCAACGGCATGGCCCTGGCCGAGTATCTATCGGAACACCCGCGCGTGAAGAAGGTGATCTACCCCGGGCTCCCGAGCCATCCGCAATACGCGCTGGCGCAGCGCCAGATGCCACACGGCTGTGGCGGCATGTTGTCGTTTGAGATGGGATCGCTTGAAGAGGCGCGGCAGGTGCTCAACCGCTTTCAGTTGATGGCGCTGGCCGAGAGCCTCGGCGGCGTGGAAACACTCGTCTGCCATCCGGCGTCCATGACGCACGCGTCAGTACCGCCCGACCGTCGCGCCGCCATCGGATTGAGCGATAGCCTCATCCGCATTTCCGCCGGGATCGAAGACATCAACGACCTCAAGGACGACCTCGCGCAAGCGCTACAGTAGTCCCGGGTCCGCAGGTCCGTGGGTCCGTGGGTTCGCGGAGCTGCTCCGCAGGTCTTTCCTTTCAAACAAAGCCTCGGCGCCCTTGAGGCGCCGACACCGAGAACCCACGGACCTACGAACCCACGGACGCGCGGACCCACTCGCCGTAGGCGTCGTCTGCGGTGACCGGCACCACGAGAAACTCGGGCACCTCGTAGGGATGCCGCCCGACCAGCGCCTGTCGCACGGCCGGCACCCTGCCGGACGTGGTCTTGACTATCAGTTGGCGCTCCTGTGCCGTCTCCACAGCCCCCTGCCAGCGATAGGTGGACACCTGATGCGGGAGCACGCTGACGCAGACCGCCAGGCGCGCCTCCACCAGATCCCGGGCCAGCGCATCGGCGTCGAACCCCACCGGAGCGGTGGTCAAAATGAGCACTAATTCATCCATAGTCCTATTTTGCGCTTGTACTGGAGACGAAAACCTGATACAAACCCAACGGGCGTATGAACTCGGACGCAGGACAACAGGAAACTCCATCGGTGCAGGCGGCGCGATCCCGGGTACGGCGCCGCGTTCGGAAGAGTACGGATGGGCGGGAACGCCGGAAGAAGTTCTGGACCTACGGCCTGCTCACCGTGTCCGCCATGTTGATGGTCAACGCCCTGATTGGCGAAAAGGGCTATCTGGCCAACCTGCAGGCCCAGCGCGAGTTCAAGGCCGCCACACACGCGCTTCAGCAAATCGAAGCCGAAAACAGCGCCCTGGAGGCCAAGATCGAGCGGCTGCGCAAGGACCCCCAGGCGCTCGAAGACTTCGCGCGCGAACAACTGGGACTCGTCAAACCCGGCGAGACCCTGATCATCCTCCGCGACCGTCCCACCGGTCGGAATTAAGGTCCCATGCCCCTTCCCATGGGCGGTGTGGCTGTAGTCCTGCTCACCTATAACGAAGAGGTCAATATCGCGCAGGCGCTGACGTCGGTGACCGGCTGGGCGCACGAGGTCTTCGTCCTCGACTCGTTCAGCACCGACCGCACACTCGAGATTGCCCGCCAGTACCGTTGCCAGATCGAGCAGCACCGCTTTGAGAACTACGCGAAACAGCGCAACCACGCGCTCGACCATCTGCCCATAGAGAGCGAATGGGTGCTGTTCCTTGATGCCGATGAATCGCTGCCCGAGCCGCTGAAGCAGGAGATTTCGGCCGTCCTCGCCACAGCGCCCACGGCCAACGGATTCACGATGAACCGGCGCCTGTTCTGGATGGGCCGTTGGATCCGGCGCGGCTACTACCCTTCCCACATCCTCCGCCTCTTTCGTCGAGGCAAAGGCCGGTGTGAGGACCGGGAAGTGAACGAACACCTGATCGTGGAAGGACAGACGGCCCAACTCACACACGACTTCATCCATGAGGACCGGAAGGGCGTGACCGACTGGATCGCCAAACACAACCGGTACGCCACGCTTGAGGCGCAGGCGCTGTTCCAGACGAGGACGGGGCCCGAGTATCGTGAAATCGACGCGCGGTTCTTCGGCACCCAGGCGCAGCGCAAACGCTGGCTGCGGCACCGGGTCTGGAGCCGGATGCCCCTGCTCATCCGGCCGTTTTTCTATTTCGGGTACCGGTACATTCTCAAGGGCGGATTCCTCGACGGACGCGCGGCGTTCACGTTCCATTTCCTGCAGGCGCTCTGGTTCCCGCTGCTGATCGACGTCAAGTATCTCGAGATGAAGTGGAAGGGGTGACGAGCCCCATGGGCTGGCTCCTCTCACTTTTCATCGGTGTCATCACCGGCCTCGTCACGATGGTCGCCGCGTTCGTGACGGCCGACATGGCCGTGCGGTGGCACAACGTCTCGTCGTTTGAAGGTGAAGCAGGCTTCGCCGTCATCGGGCTGGCCGCCCTCGGGCTGTTCGGCGGTTTTGTCGTTGGCACGGTCGCCAGTCGCATCGTGGCTTCTCGTCTGACATGGGCCAAGGAGGCAAGCGGGATCAAAGCAGCCAGGGCGCTGGGCGTCGGCCTGACATCGTCACTCGCAATAGTTGGGGGGATGGGCGTGACCGCGCGCGTGCTCGCCGATGTGCCCCCGACACTTGATGGTCAGGAACTGCTGCTGGCTGCCGAGATTCGGTGGCCCGAGGGCCAGACTCCGCCAGAGCTGAATGAGACCGGTGAATGGTCGCTGCGCCTGGGTTCGTCGGTGCGGCGCACCAGGCGCGCCAGTGTGACGGGGCCGTTGTGGCGGGAGGATGCACGGGTGGAAGACGGCCGATGGGTGGTGCCCGGCGCCGTGGAACTGTTCACCGGCCGTGGCGAACGGGTGCTCGACGTGCTTCCCGACAACACGATCACAAACGGGTTTATCGTCCCCCTCCCTGGACGGCCGGGTGCCGAGTTCCGCGAGTGGAGTGAGTGGCTGCCCCGCGCCCGCGACGGTGAACCGGCCCTGCCGGATGGGTTCCGGTATCGCTTCCGTGTGGTGCCCCGCAACGCGCCGGTCCGCACCGAGACCGTAGGCCCGTTAGAGATTGCGACCGTCGCGTCCGGCTTCAGCGAGGTCACGGCAGGCGGACCGGCAAAAATCTGGGCCGCCAGTGCGACGTTCCGGATTACCCAGCGCGGGCAACCCGTTACGGTCGAATCGCACACAGAGTTCAGCGCCGTGGCACTGCTCCGCGGCGTGGCGCCGGCGCTGCTGGTGCAGGCAGGTGGAGACGACGCGCCCGGTGCGTGTTATTTCGTCTCGGTGAATCAGGACGCAGTGCAGGTGGCGCCGATTGGAACGTGTGAAGGCTCCCTCCAGGCACGCCCGTTGACCTCGGACAATACGGTGTTCACCCGGGCTCGCGATCGGCACGCACCCGCAGGACGTATCGACCGAGTGTCGTTCGCCACGCCAGGCCTGTACCTGTTTGACGGCAAGGTCGTCGATACGCGCACACTCACCTCGCGCACATTCTCGACCGACGACCAGTCGAACCTCATCGCGAGAATTCCGCCCGTGGGAGTGTCACCCGACAACGAGAGTTTCGTTCGGCTCGAGTCGACGGACTCGACCGAGCAACACGTGCTGGCCGTCACGGTGGTGGGCACTGGCGAGCGGTACCGGCTGCCCATCGACAAGGCGCGCATGCGCTACGCCACGATCGACCAGATCAACCCGGCGTGGGTGCTGCATCACTTCGCGTGGGAACGCGGAGCCACGGGCACCGACCGCCTCGTGGAACGCGCCACGTTTGCGCCCATCGCTTGGCACGGCACGTTGACGGACGACTACACCGGGTATCGCGAGTACCGGGTGGCGCCGGCCACCGCGGGACTGCGGCCTGCGCTCATCGACTTTCTTGTCGCC
Source organism: Vicinamibacterales bacterium (assembly GCA_046594875.1). Lineage (GTDB taxonomy): Bacteria > Acidobacteriota > Vicinamibacteria > Vicinamibacterales > SCN-69-37 > SYFT01. The sequence goes on along the minus strand of JBKJQX010000112.1, from coordinate 13,463 downwards.
GAGTTCCAGGCAGAACGTGTGCCCGCCGAACCTGACGCGTATGCGCACCGGGTGCTGATCAAGGGCGCCACCGTCAATGTCAGCTTCGACGAACGTGAACGCCATGTGGGCGTGTGGATGGACCGCGGGGTTGATTCGCAACTGGTTGCGACCATCGCCGAACGCTTCGACGCCGCACTCGCGACGGGACGTTACGACCGGCTCTTTGGGTCGTGATCCCGAAATAATCGCGACTCACACGGGCACTGTGTGCGGCGCTCCGCTCTCCTGCACCGGTATCGCCCTGCCGCACGTGTCACACGTGCCGTCGGTGCCGGCGCAGGGTACACCGTCACCCTGCGCTTCGGAGCACAGCCCCGTGCCTGTCCACAGACGCATCGGCGTCGACTTTTGATCGTCCCTGGCATCTTCTGGATCGCGCGAATCTGTCATGGCGCTGCCTCTCTTGGGTCTGTGGTGTGGACTGGTGAGCCGCCGACGAACCTCAGCAAGAACCTGATCGGGTGATGGCACGATGCCGCCTGACGTCCCGTAGAAATCGACCTCGCGCGAACCGGCCGCAGCATAACGCACGTCGTGCACCATCTGGCCCATGTTCATCTCGACGGTCAGGACAGGCGCCGAGGCCTCCATGGCGTCCATGGCCCCGCGACAGGCCGCCATCGGAAACGGATTGAGGGTGATCGGCCTGAAGAGCGCCACGCGCAGGCCCTCGCGCCGCGCTTCGTCGATCGCCGTCTTGCAGATGCGCGCCATCGTGCCGAACGCCACAAGCAGCAGATCGTACGGGCCGTCGCCGCCATAGCGTTCCCACCGCATCTCATCGCGGTGGATGCGGTCGTACTTCTCTTTCAGGTGGATGTTGTGTTGGAACAACTGCTCAGGCGCCAGAAACAGCGAGTTCACGATCCTGCGCGCCCGGCCCTTGCGGCCCGTCAGTTCCCAGTCGTTCTCGGCGAACGGCTTGCCCCGGCCTTCACCGGGAAATTCCACCGGCTCCATCATCTGGCCGATCATGCCGTCCGCGCACAACATCACCGGATTGCGATACTTCTCGGCCAGTGCGAACGCAAGCGTCATCAGGTCTACGGCTTCCTGCACCGAGGCCGGCGCCAGCACAATCAACTGATAGTCGCCGTGCCCATGCCCCTTCGTCGCCTGGAAGTAGTCGCTCTGCGACGGCAGGATCCCGCCCAGCCCCGGGCCCGCCCGCATGATGTTGATCACCACGCACGGCAATTCGCAGGCCGCCAGGTAACTCATGCCCTCGGCCATCAGACTGATGCCGGGCGACGACGAGGAGGTCATGCATTTGATGCCCACGCCGGCGGCGCCGTACACCATGTTGATGGCGGCCACTTCACTTTCGGCCTGCACGAACGCGCCCCCCACCTCCGGCAACCGCTTCACCAGATACTCCGGCACTTCAGTCTGCGGCGTGATCGGATACCCGAAGAAGTGCACGCAGCCGGCACGGATCGCCGCCTCGCCCAGCGCCTCGTTTCCCTTCATCAGAACCTTGGACATACCGTTTCCCTTCAGCACTCAATGCGCGGACTGGCGTCCCGCTTCGACGCCGGCGCGAAATGCCGCCACCGCTGACGCGATGAACTTCTCTTTGTCGCCCGTGAACTCTTCCACGATGGCTCGCTCGATGGCCTCTTCCGGCACGGCGCCAGTGGCGCCGATGTACGCGCCGAGCATCACGAAGTTCGCCGCGCGAACCGACCCCGCCTGCTGCGCCAGTTCCCGCGACGGCACCTTGATGACGATGCAGTCGTCACGGTGCGGGTCTCTGTCGATGAGGGACTGATTGACCACGATCACGCCGCCCGGCATGACCTTGGGGGCGAATTTTTCGAGCGACGGCAGGTTCATGACGATGAGCCCGCGCGGCCGCTCGATGAGCGGCGAGCCAATCGGCTTCGATGCCATGCACACGATGACGTTGGCCGTGCTGCCGTGCATCTCCGGTCCGTAGGATGGCAGCCAACTGACCTCGCGGCCCAGGTCCATGCTCGCCTGTGCCAACACCTTTCCGGCCAGCAGCGTGCCCTGGCCGCCAAAGCCCGCCATCAGCACTTCGGTGTCTGTCAGTGCGGTGTCAATGTTCATGGGGCGCTCCTGCCATCTGCGGTGCTGAGCGCTCCGGGGTCTTGAACACGCCCAGCGGATAGTACGGAATCATCGTGCTCTCCACCCACGCATCCGATTCGTCGGGCGACAGGCCCCAGTTGGTGGGACACGTGGACAGCACCTCGACAAACGAGAAGCACGTGTTGTCGCGTTGATACTCGAAGGCTTGCCGGATGAGCTTCTTCAGCTTGAGCGAGTGCTTGCCGTCGTGCGCAGATCCGCGGGCGATGAACGCCGGCGTCTGGAGGGTGGCCAGCAACTCGGACACCCGCATGGGATACCCGGTGGTCTCCACATCGCGCCCCAACGGCGACGTCGTCGTCTTCTGCTGCGGCAGCGTCGTCGGGGCCATCTGACCGCCGGTCATGCCGTAGATGGCGTTGTTGACGAAGATCACGGTGAATTTTTCGCCGCGATTCGCCGCATGCAGGATTTCGTTGCCACCAATCGACGCGAGGTCGCCATCCCCCTGGTAGGTGAACACGATGAGTTCCGGCCGAGCTCGCTTGGCGCCGGTCGCGACGGCCGGAGCACGTCCATGCGCGGCCTCGAACATGTCGATGTTGAAGTACTCATAGGCCAGCACCGAGCAGCCGACCGGCGCCACGCCCACCGCGCGATCGAGCAAGTTGAGTTCTTCGAGCACTTCTGCCACCAGACGATGCACCACGCCATGCGTGCAGCCCGGGCAGTAGTGCGACATGTTCTCGGTGAGGCCGGCCGTATTCTCGAACGTCTGTTTGTCCTTGAAGTTCCACACCTCGATGCCCTGGTCTGGACACACGACGGCGCACAAGGTGCAGCCCGAGCAATCCTCCTGGTGGCCGGTGAAATCCACGTAGGTGTAGCCGCGGTCGTTGAGTTCGTGGGAAAACTCGATGAGGTCCTTGGGACACGCGGTGATGCAACGCCCACACCCTTTACAGCGAATACTGTCAACGAGAATTCTGCTCACATCTGCTCCTTCATCAGCCGAGGGCGATCGGGCGGGGTCTGCCGAGGGGGACGGGACGGGGCGCGGGCAATGGATGGCCGTCGCTCCGCGTGACGCTGTCACGAGGGCGCGCGAGCCACGGCGGCCGCATATGGCGCGTGAGCCGCAGCACAGGCGCGTCGATCACGGAGAGTTCAGGTGCGTCGGCCAGGTCTTCCATCACGCCGACGAGGCGAACCGGCAGATGCGTTTCCTGCGACACCAACTGCGCGAGCCGCCATCCCTCCAGCACGGATTCCGGCGTGGTCTCGTCGGTGAGATGTGAATTGACGATCCACCCGGTCACTGAAAAACGAGAGGCGCTCTCAATGGCCCGGCGCATGGCGAGGCATCCAGCCACGGTGTCCGTGAAGGGCCGCTTCGTGTTGATGACCTGCCAGAGTTGATAGTCGCCGTCCGCGATGCTCGTGCGGAACGCGGCGAGCGCGCGCGCCCCGACGTCATCGCCGCCCACATCGAAAATCGAGATGGTGCCCGACGGCGGATGCAGCATCCCGCGAATCTCGGGCAGGATGATCGGCAGATCGGCCCACGCCTGCGCGCCCGATGGCACCACCACACGGATGCCATGCTGCTCCATCAGGCGCGAGGCCTCGCGGCAGCGGAAGTAGGGATTGACGATGTCGAGATCGGCGATCTGAACGCGTGAACCGAGGCGGGCGAGCTGGAGGGAAAGGTTGACGGAGACTTCGGTCTTGCCGGAGCCGTAGTTCCCGACGATCGCGACCAGGCGATCGCCGGGCTTCACAATGTCGCCAAGGTCGGCGTCCATATCACCCAATAGGCATCATACGCCCATCGCGAACCCCGTGCCCACCGAGGGCCGCCGAGGGAGCGCGAGCGTCTACCCGCCAGGTCCGTGAGGCGTAAACTGGGAGCACCATGCTTCCTCCCTCAGAAGTTCTGTCGCTGCAGTCACTGGTCACGCCCACGCCCGACGGTATCGCCAGCCGGGTGCTGGCCAAGGCGGCTGGCGGCAACGTCACCGTCTTTGCCTTCGACGCCGGACAGGGGCTCACCGAACATACGTCGCCGTTTGATGCGCTGGTGATGGTGCTCGAGGGGGCGCTCGCGCTGACGATCGGTGGCGTGCCCCTGCGAGCCGAGCCGGGCACCATCGTCCGCCTGCCCGCGAACGTGCCGCACGCCGTGGACGCGCCGAGCGCTGCCCGAATGCTGCTGATCATGATCAAGTAGGCCTGATACCATCGCGCCATCATTTCCATGACTCACATCCCACGCGTCGTCCTGCTCTGTGTCTGTGTGTTGGCGTCTGCGCAGCTTCACGCGCAATGGCCGCAGTTCCGTGGCGTGAATGGCGCCGGGCTCGGCGACGGCGCCAACTACCCCGTCGAGTTCTCGTCCACCACCAACGTGGCCTGGAAGACACCGGTGCCGTTCGGCCAGTCGTCGCCAGTCATCGCCGGGAGCCGCCTCTATCTCACGGGCCGGGAAGGCGACGCACTCCTCACGATCGCGCTCGATCCCCAGACCGGTCGCGAGGCCTGGCGCCGCACACTGCGTCGCGAGCGGCCCATGGAGATGTATAAGGCGAACGACCCGGCATCGCCGACGCCTGCGGCCGACGACCGGGGCGTGGTGGCGTTTTTCGCTGAGGTCGGACTGATCGCGTATGGCCCGGACGGTGCCGTGCAGTGGACACACCCGATGGGCCCGTTCGTGAACTTCTATGGCATGTCGGCGTCGCCCGTCATCGCCGACGGCCTGGTGATTCAGCTTGTGGATCAGCTCAAGGGTTCGTACCTGCTGGCGCTCGATCGCGTGACCGGCAAGGTGAGGTGGAAGACCGAGCGGCCTGCCGCGACCATCGGTTACGCCACGCCGATGATTCACCGGCCCTCAGCCGGCCGCGCAGACATCATCGCGATCGGTTCCACCCGGCTCGACAGCTACGACCTGGCCACCGGCGCGGCGCGTTGGTGGATGCCGCTTGGGTCCGGCGGCTCGATGGGCGTGGCCCTCTCGCAGGGCGACACGTTGTGGGTGTCCACACTCGCCAGCAACGAGCCCGGCTTGCCCCAGTGGGCTTCGACCCTGGCGCAGTACGACAAGGACAAGAACGGTCGCATCTCGGTGCCCGAGCTGCTGCAGGACAAGGAGCTTGGCGAACACTTCGGCTGGATCGACACGAGCGACGACAAGGTCATCACCGAGACCGAGTGGAACGTCGCGCGCATGCTCGGCATGGGCGCGTGGGGCGCAGTGGCAATCGCACCTGGCTCGGCCATTGGACAACTTCCGGAGAGCGCAGTGAAATGGCGCTTCCAGAAGAACGTGCCCTACATCCCCACGCCCCTGCTCTATCAGAACGTGCTCTACATGGTGAAAACCGGCGGCATCGTCACGGCGCTTGACGCGGCCACGGGCACCCTCCTCAAGGAGGGCCGGGCCACCGGCGCGCTCGGTGAATACTACGCATCACCGGTCGCGGCGGACGGCAAGATCTATGTGGCCAGCCAGGAAGGCAAGATCACCGTGCTCAAGGCGGGCCCGCAGTGGGAGGTACTGTCCGTCAACACGATCGGCGACGAAATCAACGCCACGCCTGCGCTCGCGAACAGTCGGCTCTACGTCCGCACCCGCGAGGCGGTGTACTGCTTCCAGCAGCCTGCCGGGACATAGGCTGTATCGAGCCGACCGCCATCATGATGCTGCTGCTCTTCACCGCGGTTCGCCTGGCCCTGCAGGCGCCAGCACCGCCGGTGCTGTGGGCCGGTCTGGTCCCGGGCGAGTACCTCGTCGGTTATCAGTCGCTGCCGGGGCTGTCACCTGAATCGAGTGTCTGGTATCCCGCCACCGGTGGCGGTACGCCAATGACGTATCGGGCGTACCTTGGCCGTGACGCGGATGGGTTTTCGGCGTTCCTGACGTCGGCCGGCCTGCCGACGCGCGTGTCGTCACGCTATCTGGAGTCGCCGATGGCAGCCGTCAGGGATGCCCGGCCTGTGCCCGGATCGTTTCCCATTGTGATGGTGGCACAGGGCAATGGGCACCAGGCGGCCGATCAGGCCGTCTTGTGCGAATACCTCGCCAGCCATGGGTATCTGGTGGTGACCACGACGTCGCCGATGGTGGCCACCCCGATGACCCGTGAAGACGAGGTGGGACCGTTTGCCGAACGGCAAGCCGGGGACCTGATGCGCGCCGCCGATGCGGTGGCGGCGTGGCCGACGGCCGACGCCGGTGTCCGGTTTTCGGCGGGACACAGCTTCGGCGCCAGAGCCGCGTTGCTTGTGGCCATGCGGGATGCGCGGGTGCGCGGTGTGATCAGTCTCGACGGAGGCATCGGCACCGCGACGGCCGTGACGAGCTACCGCGCCGCACCCTCGTTCGCTGCCGCGCGCGCGACCGCCGCGATTCTTCATTTCTATGAAGAACTCGACGAGCAGATGGCACCCGATTTTGCGTTGCTCAGGAGCCTGCCCATGACACCGACCTTACGTCGCGTGCCAGGCCTGCATCACATTCACTTCACGACGCTGGGCTTTGCGTCGAGTGCCTTCCCCGAATTGCGTGGGTTGACGAAAGGCGGCGACGAGCTGCCCGAGTCGATGCGCACGGTGGCACGTGACGTTCTGGCGTTTTTGGACCGTCTCCGGACGCGACGGCTCCCCCTCGCACACGCCGGTGCCGTCATCGCCCGCTGACGCGATTCCTTGCACGCGGCGTTTCCCCTCAGGAGTGTGAGGGCGAGTGCTGCCGTCGCCCGCAAGCGCCGCTATTTGGCGAGGTGGTGTGTGGCGGTGTGAGTGAGTGAAATGGTCTATCCGGCGACTGCCATCGGCCGAACGGACAGCACTTGGTCTGTGCGCGGAGGTTCGACCGCGTTCTCGGGAACCGTCACGCCGCCAATCGACTCGCCGAGTGCAGTGAATAGTTCACACGGCTTCGCGAGGAACAGGTCGCAGCCTGCGTTCGTGGCGCGCTCACGCTCGGCGTCCCAGGCACACGCGGTCAGCACGATGATGGGTCTGCCGGCGGGAGGGCTCACGCCTCCTTTTTCGATTTCCCGGAAGCGGGACTGCCGGGAGCAATGGGCAGGAGATTCTCGTCGTCCTTCAATAGTTGTGGCTGCTGCGCCTGTTCCTCGATGACGACGGCTTCGCTGTATAAGCCGGCTTCCGCCTTCGTGGAGACCGCAGAGGGCTCTTCGCACCGCGATTTAGCAGGGAGTGCTTGTTCCGGCATGGCACCATGCGCATCTGCCAGTGGCCCATCGAGCATGGTGACGGGGATGCCGCGTGGGAAAACAATCTCCCGGGCCTCGTCGGGCATTGAGATGCCGTGTTTCTGAAAGGCACGTTTCACCAGCCGGATCACCGACGACCGCACTTTCAACCAACTGTGTTCGCGGCCGTTGAGCCAGAAGTAGATGCGAAGGTTGACTGTGGACGCCCCCAGGCTGTCCGCCAGCACCGAGGGTTCGGGGTCGTTCAGTACGGCTGGGTGGTTCGCGAGGACCTCCCGTGCAACCTCCTGGGCGTCGCCGATCGAATCTTCGTACCCGATGCCGACGACAAAGTCCTCGCGCCGGTTGGCGTTGATCGTGAAGTTGCGGAGAGTGTTCTTGTAGACGGCTGCGTTCGGGATCTGCACGAGATTGCCCTCGAGAGTCATCACGATCGTCGTGCGCACGTTCAACTGCTGCACGTAGCCGGTCACGCCGACAACCTCGACCAGGTCACCCATCTCGAACGGCCGCTGCATGCTGAGGAAGATGCTCGCCAGAAAATTCTCGGTAATGTCCCGGAAGGCGATTCCAACGGCGAGACCGATCAGACCGGTGCCGCCGACCACGGTTAATGCCAGTTGCGTCAGACCAGACACTTTGAGAACGAGGTAGAGGCCGAAAAGAAAGACGAGCACGCCTCCTGCGCGTGCGATCACATTTCGCAGCAGGTTGGCTCGAATCCGTCGGCGCAGCAACGCCCGGGCTGCTCGTGTGGCCAAGGTGCCGGCCCCCACCGACAGGACGAGGATGAGAAACCCAAAGGCAACCAATGGAAGCGAGCGGATCACATCACGCCATAACTCCATCAGTCCGGCCCACGCCGGACCGAAGTCCCAGGCCGGCGGGTCGGGCACCTCCATCCGGTTGGCCACGGCTACGACATCCTGGGTGTTCCTCGCCAGATCGCCGGCCCACTTCTTGAGGTCGGCGGACCCTACCCGACCGTTGAGAAAGACGACGCCTTCCTCGACCCGGACTTGTGGGTCAGTGAACCAGTCGGTGGCCTCCAGGACGCGCTGGAGTCGCATGCGAATCTCTTCATCGCGCGCGACGGGCTTGACGTCCACCTTCGCCGGCGCCTGGGAGATCTCTTCGCTGGTGGAAACGGGGGGTTGCTTCGCCAGGACCGTTGCGGGGATCGCGGTCCACACGAAACTGAGCAGTAGCAATCGGAGAAACAACGTATAGCCCAAAGCCCCCGCCACTAACAATGAGTTGTCCGACCTTGTGGCGCCTGTACCGGAGTGCACACGTTGAAGAGGTTGTCCATGCCAACCTACGCTCGCCATCATTGCCATGCCTCAGCCTCTATCGGATGATGACGCCCTGCTGGACAGGCTCCAATGCGAGACGTTCGAATATTTCTTGCAGGAGGTCAACCCGCTCAATGGGCTGATCGCGGATAAGACCCGAGAGGGCTGGCCCGCCAGTATTGCGGCGACCGGCCTCGCGCTCGCGTCCTACCCCGTTGGCGTGGAGCGTGGCCTCATGACGCGTGACGCCGCGGTGACGATCACGCTGACGACCCTGCGATTCTTTCGCAACAGCGTGCAGGGGGCAACGCCGGACGCGACCGGCTACAAAGGCTTTTATTATCACTTTCTCGACATGACGACTGGACGGCGAGCCTGGCGATGCGAACTCTCGACCGTTGACACGGGATTCCTGCTCGCCGGCGCACTGACCGCGGCCGCCTACTTCGAGCGCGACACTCAGGACGAACACCAGATCCGAACCCTGGCTGACGAGTTGTACCGCCGTGCTGATTGGCGATGGGCGCAGAACGGCCAGGCGACGCTGACGCATGGGTACCGGCCCCGAAGCGGATTCCTCAAGCATCGGTGGACGGGGTACGACGAGGCGCTGCTTCTCTATGTGCTGGCGCTGGGATCGCCCACGTACCCGCTGCCCGACGACAGCTACCCGGCCTGGCTGACCACATACGCATGGAGAAAGATCTACGACTACGAATTCGTGTACGCGGGTCCGCTGTTCATTCACCAGCTGGCGCACATCTGGATCGACTTCAGAGGCATTCAGGACGTCTACATGCGCGACAGAGGGCTCGACTATTTCGAAAACAGCCGTCGCGCCACCTATGTGCAGCGCGAGTACGCGATCCGCAATCCACGCGAGTTTGCGTTCTACGGCAAGGATTGCTGGGGCCTGACTGCGAGCGACGGGCCGGGGCCGGCCACCCTGAAAGTGAACGGCATCGAGCGCCGCTTCTTCGACTACCTGGCGCGCGGCGCTCCGCACGGACCCGATGATGGGACGATTGCGCCGTGGGCAGCGGTCGCCTCATTACCCTTCGCGCCGGAGATCGTGTACCCGGCCGTCCGGTACTTTATCGAGCAGGTCAATCTCGAACGGGCGGACTCGTACGGCTTCAAGGCCACATTCAACCCGACATTCCCCGTTGCGTCGGACAACGACGTTGGGTGGGTGTCGCCATGGAACTTCGGACTGAATCAAGGGCCCATCGTGTTGATGATCGAGAACCAGCGCACGGGCCTGATCTGGCGGCTGGTGCGGCAGTGTCCCTACATCGTCCAAGGATTGCGCCGGGCCGGGTTCCGGGGTGGCTGGTTGTGACGGGCCGGGTGGTCAGCGTGTGCCGTTGTCTCGATAGGGGTCGCTCATGGTTGTCGACGGTGCGCTGCCGGTCGACGGTCACGGCGGCGTGAATCTGGCGTACGGCGTCCGGATCGGCGTCTCGGACCTCCGGAGCGGGAGTTCAGCCCGGGCGGGGCCGCATGTTACGACTCACGATCCCGAGTCGCGGTCGGCGGAAGGGGTAGCGTGCGAATCGCGTCGGCGATCTCGCGGCTCAGCGTGGCAAGGGCTTCGTTCACGCCGGCCACAATACGCTGCGCCCCTGGCGAGGCAGTGCGCCCTGGACCACGCCGAGACAGGGCCGGGTGGCAATTTTTGCCTACTCTGGTTCGTGCTGCGTTGACAGCCAGCACGTGATCGGAGCGTTCTGCGTCGGTCTGCTATGCCGACCTGCGCCCGAGTTTTAACGATCGGCGACGCTGACGCTATCGCCGGGTCCTGCGCTCTCCCGACGACAGATTCTCGTAGATGGTGCGGCGCGGCCCGAACGCCACGATTTCTGCGCCGGCATCGTCGGGCCGATAGATGATTCGGTGCCGGCCGACCCTCAGGCTCCAATAGCCCTCCAGTTCCCGTGTGAGTGGTTTGCCGCAGGCGGCGTCCGCCAGGATGTCGGTCAGCGCGTCCCGAACCTTGCGCTTCAACTCCGGGTGGAGTGTGCGGATCAGATCCCGCACACCGCCAGGGACTTTGAGCGTACGCTCGGACATCGCCGAGCCTATTTTCCAATCACTTCGTCGACCGAGTAGCGCTTGCGAGTGCGGGCAAGGCTGCGAATCCCGCGCCGAATGTCACCGACCAACTCGGCATCCCTGAGGATCTCCGACGTCTCGTGCCACCCCTCGTATTCGTGAGCGCTCACGATCATCGCAACCGCGGTGCCGTTGCGCGTGATCGTGATCGACTCGTCCCTCCGGTCGACAACATCGACGAGTTCGCTGAGTTTCGCTTTGACGGCGGACAGGGGCATGATTCTCACGAGGCGTCTCCTTCCAGTTGGTCCGAATTCAGCCCAATCGTAGCATGTTCGGGATGTTTCAGTTCACGGTGACGATCGGGCGGTGACGTCTCAGGCGTGGCCGATAGTCCGTCTCTCAATCGACTCGCGGAAATAGCTCCAGAGTCGCGGTCGGCGGAAGGGGTAAAGCGCGAATCGCGTCGGCGATCTCGCGGCTCAGCGTGGCGAGGGCATCGTTCATGCCAGCCACAATACGCGGCGCCCCTGGCGAGGGAGTGCGCCCTCGAACGGAGGACCGGCGCCGCACCAGTGCCTCGCCCTTCCCGCCGATCACATCCCAGCGTGTTTCGACGAGCAGGGCCCCGTCACTCTGGCTCGCCACGTCGACAATGGTGACCTCGACACGGACGTCGACGGTCAGGCGCGGCGAGATTGGTTCAATGAGGATCCTGCGATCGGGAAGCAGGGCCGCCAGATTCTCCGTCAGGACCCTCTGTATCCCTCGCGGGAGAGGCTCACCCCACCGGGAGGAGTCCTCGGCGACGATCTCGCCGTTCGCGGCACGTGCCAGGACCTGCGGCCGATCGAGCCAGTCGGGCACCGACACCTTCGCCACACCCACGACGGCCACCGCCGGGCCCGACGGCGCACCGGGGCTGCGAGCCTCGGTGGGATCGAGCACATACGTGAGCGATGCCGGCGAGCGCTTGAGCAGGCAACCGCTGAAGGCAACCGCTGCGGTCAGGGTCAGGACGATGCCTGCGCGGAGTCCCATCACTTCTTCTTCACTTTTTCTTCCCTGCGGCGGGTTTGCCCAGGAACAGCGCCTCAGGATTCCGCTGCAGCGTCTCCACCAGATGACGCAACGAGCGGATGAGTTCGTTCATCTCGTCGAGGGTCTTGCTGGCCTCGTGCTGGATGTCGGCCGTCCGATCGACGTTGCGATCCACGGTGCCGAGCGTCCGATCCACGGTGCCGAGCGTCCGATCCACAGTGCCGAGCGTGCGGTCGAAACGGTCGAAGGTGGCGCTGAGGCCTGCCAGCGTCTTGTCCACCCCCGACAGCGTCGTTTGCACGTTCCCCACCATGCCGTCGAGGCCATCCAGTGTGCGCTCTGCCCGGGTGAGCGTCCGGTCCGCAGTCTGAAGGCCACGGCGCACGTCGCCCAGCGCCCCGTTGAGGTTGCCGCCCTCCAGAAACTTCTGCGCGCTCTCCAGCGTCGCCCGCAACTGGTGCACGACGTCGGCGACGGGAATGTCGGCGGCTTTCTCGATCGCTTCTTCGAGCCTGTCCTGAGCGAGCTTCAGGCTGGAAGGCCCGGTCGGAACCTCCGGGTAGGGCATCGGGATGCCGGAGAAACGTGCCTCGCGTTCCGGGTGAAAATCCAGGTCGAGCGACTTCTGGCCGGCGATGGGACTGGAGGAATGAACCGCCGCGCGGAGGCCGGCTTTCACCAGGGTGTCCACGAATTCCGCGTCGGACAGATCGACGATGGCCGCCTTTCCGGCGATGTCACGGAGCGCGCCCTTCCGGACATCGGCGATCACCTTGACCTCCGTCTCCATGCCCTGGCCGGTAAAGACCAGTTCGACGTCGCGCACCTGGCCCATCGGTGTCTGGCGAAACGTGACGGGGGCACCGTCCTTGAGACCGCTCACGGGGTTCGGGAAGAACACGACAAAGGTCCGGTGCCGAGAGAGCAGACGGCCGGGGCCGATCGCAGCAAGGCCGACCACGACCAGCGCCAGCCCAACCAGCGTGAAGATCCCGACAAGGCGTGGACGAACATCCTTCGTCACGGCAGATCCCTCATCGTTTCGGCTTTCGGTGCGAGCAGGTCCAATCCTCCAGGTCTCCGGCTACAACCTGATCCACCGGAAGACAAACGCCAAAACCATGTCCGTGAGCGCCACGAGCACTACCGCGGCCACCACGGCGTTCCTCACGGTGCGACCGATGGCCGCGCTGCCCTTTTCGCTATGGAAGCCATGGTAGCACCCCGCCAGCCCTGCCACGAACCCGAAGACCGCTCCCTTCACCAGCCCTGCGACCGCGTGTTTGAAGGTGAGCGCCGACAGGATCGTATCGAAGTAATGTTGAACCGGAGCGCCCAATAGGCCGGATCCCACGGCCGTGGCGCCCAGGAGCGCCAGACCATTGGCGTAGGCCACCAGGAGCGGGCCAGACAGCACGAGAGCAAAAATGCGTGGGGCCACCAACACGTCAACGGGGTCTATCCCTGCCGAGCGCAGTTCCTCGGCTTCCCCGGTCGTCATCGCCGTGGCCACCTCAGCGGCGAACGCCGAGGCAACCCGGCCCGCCATGGCGATGCCGACCATCAGCGCACCGAGTTCCCGAAGTATGACGGTGCCCACGAGTGTCGGTGTGAAGTGCGGGACACCGAGTCTCTCAAGTTGCGGCGTCGTCACCAGCGTCAGGACCGCCCCGCTGGCGACGGCGAAGAGGGCCACCACGGGCAGAGTTTCGACGCCGGCTTCCTGCAGGGT
>JBKJQX010000077.1:0-17574 GCA_046594875.1 Vicinamibacterales bacterium | reverse complement strand
CACGATCATCGTCGTCACTGGCGCGGTGATGATCTGGGTGTTGATGGGCGCGCCGTGGACCAGTCTTGAGTGGACGCGCGGGCTGTCGCTTCGCTACGCCATGCCGTGGGTGGTGTTTTTCCCGCTGGTGGCGTGGGTCGGGCTGTTTCCGACCTCGTTGCCCTGGTACCGGCGCGCGCCCGTGGCCGGCGTGGTGGGGCTCTTGATTGCAGCAGGCAGCCTGGCGATTCTGGCCAGTGCGTCGGAGCCACCCTTTCCGCCGTTGCCAACACTTCAGGCTGCGGTGGCTGCGCTCGTGGTGTGGCTGATTCTGCTGGCGGCGACCAGTCACTCGCGCGCGATGTCTGCTGCTGCGGCCGTGGTCGTCGTCGTTGGATCAATCGGATTCGGTGTGTGGGCGCGCAACGCGAACGCGCGCGGCGTGGTGGAGCGTACGGCTGCGATGACGAACTGGCCACAGTCGGAAGAGGAGCGGGTGTACGACGCTGCGCTCCGAAGTGAAACCCGCGACGGCGTGACGTGCACTGCGGGGCGACGGTTCTTCATCACCACGCGGTTCAACCTGCCGATGGCTTTGCAGGACGCCCGGCTAACGAACTTGGTCTATTACGCGGCCAGAGATCTCAAGGTCACGGCAACGGTGCGACCGGCTATGGGGCCCTGTGATTACATCATCACGGACGCTGGAGTCATGGACACCACCAAGGGCGCAAATCTGCACGCCGCCCTCAGCGGCTCAGCTACACTATCGGAAGCCGCCAAAATCGACGGGATCAGGCTGCTCGTTCGCCGGTGACGAACCCGCGCCGCCGAGAGACGTATAGAGCGAGTGACGTACAAAGCGGTAACCTGCTGAGATTGACACTTATGAAAAAACATACTCTTCCCCTGCTGTTGTCCTTGCTCCTCGCCCCCGCCCTGGTTACTGTTGCAGCCGCGCAAACAGTTGACGAGGTCGTGGAAAAGCACCTGGCGGCCATGGGTGGCCGCGACGCCCTCGGTAAACTGACCACGCGCAAGGCCACCGGCGCCATTACGATCAGCACGCCGAACGGCGATCTGAGCGGCCCTGTCGAGCTCTATTCGAAAGCCCCGAACAAGTCGCGCGCCTACATGTCGCTGGACCTGTCGGCCCTTGGCGTGAACGAACCGATGATTCTCGACCAGAAGTTCGACGGAACGGCCGGCTGGGCGATCAACTCCCTGCAGGGCGACACAGAGATCACGGGGAACCAGCTCGACAACATGAAGAACGGCGTGTTCCCCAACCAGCTCCTCAACTACAAGGAAGCCGGCATGAAGATCGAGCTCCTGCCGAAAGAAACACTTGCCGGCAAGAGCGTCATCGTTCTTCTCGTCACGCCCAAGGTCGGGTCTGTAGCACGCGTGTATATGGACGCCGAGTCGTTCCTGGTCGTCCGGACAACGGCGAAGGTCAACGTGCCCCAGGCGGGCGGCGATATGGAACAGACCGCTGAGCTCTCGGACTATCGGACGATCGATGGCGTCAAGGTCCCGTTCATGACGGTGAACTCAACGCCCATGCAGACGGTGACAATCAAGCTCGAAACCGTCGCGCACAACGTCGCGATCGACGACGCCATGTTCCGCGCGGTGCGGTAAAGCGCCTATTTGATGACGACGTTGACGTTGAAGCGGCGGTAGTTGCTGTAGGTGGAGTGCGCCAGCACCTTTTCGGCCAGGCGGCCGGTGGTGTGTTCGTAGTTTTCCGTGAGTGATACCGGCAGCCACAGACCGAGCTTCTGATTCTCGGCGAATACCGTGGTCAGGGTGCCGGCGGTCCTGCCGTCTTTCAGCGTGATCGCCGTGCGCACAAGGCGCCCGGTCGTCGCATCAATGACCAGCTCGCCCTTCGCGAAAATCTGACTGCCGTCTGCGCCGCGCACCAGCGTAGGTGCCTCGCGCTCGGTGAACGTGATGGTCACCATCGGGCCGGTGGCCGACGGCTCCACGCGGCGCCGATCGAACTTGAAGCGGTCGCGGTGTTTGTCGTCGAGGATGACCAGCGCCAGCATCGGGTCGTTGACGTTCCTCGAGATGGACCCGATGTTGTAGCGCGCGTTCCGATCGGCCAGTTGCCGTCCGATGCGCGCGAAAGATGCCTTGGTCAGCAACTCGCGCAGGTTGTCGCGTTTCGCGAGCGGCACGCCATCCACGACGGCGATATCGCGCACCCCGACCCAGCCGCCTTCAGTAGGCAGGTACGTCAGAAAGAACTCCCCTGACGTTTCACGATGGGCAGCGCGGCCGCCGCGTTCGTTGAGCACGTCCTGGATGGTGGCCTCGTCGCACAGGACGAACTGCAGCGCTTCCTTGTATTCCTTGAGATAGACGGCAGCCTTCGCAATGACCGCACGTGCGGAGGTGTCCGGCGGGGAGACCGCCACGGGCGCCTGCGCAATCGCGACCGCCGACGCCGCGATCACGCACGCCACCAACCACCCGCACATCACCCGCACCATCAAAACGTCAGGCCGCCGCCAAAATTGACGCGGGTGCCCGCGCCCCGGCCATGGGCCACCGACAGGCTCACGCGAAACACCGTGGCCGTCATCCACACGCTGCCGCCAATGCCGGTCTGATTCACCTGTTCCTTCAGTCGCTGGCCGAAGTCGTAGGCCACACCGGTGTCCACAAACACACTCAGGCCGAGCCGCGCCACAGAGATCGGCGATGAAATGGGCACAAGCAACTCCGCAGACCCGGCAAGGACGATGTCGCCGACGAAGGCGCCGGCCTCGAACCCGCGCAGGCTGGACCAACCGCCAAGAAGCGGCTTGAGATACGCAGGCTGCGGACCGTTGGCGCCCTGGCGCAGCACTCGTACGGCCAGGACACTTTGCCCGAGGAGCCCAAGGTAGCCTCGACCGTCGAGGTTGGTGCGCTGCAGGGCCGCCCCGCTGGTAAACGCCAGGCGTTCCCACGCTGCCGTGGCGAATACGGCGTTGCGCGGATACGCCGGATCGAGTCTGGTATCCAGCGTCACGTCGGCGCCCACCGTCGTCATCTCGTTGGAGATGGGCCCGAAGGTGACGGTCTGCCACCCGAGCGTGCTCCCCACCCGAATGCTGTTGAACGCTCGCTCGGCTCGCGCCCACACCCGTCCCCGGTCATCGTGTTCATCAAACGCCGGGTTGGTGCGGCGCTGGATTGCCGCGCCCACTTCCACGCGGGTGATAGGCCCTGAGATGAAGTTCTTTTCGAGCTCCACCCCCGCGCGCCTGGTGCCGCCCCAAGAGAGCGGAACCGAAAGCCGGCTTCGGTCACCCAGGACATTGGCGATCGACGACGTCACGCCGTACGTCAGACCATACCCGTCCTCGGCGTTGAGGATCGGCAGGTACATCAGTTTGCTGAAGACGCTGCGGCGTTTGATGACCGCGATGTCTTCGCCGTCGGGGCCTTTCTCGAAGTCCACGCGCACCGCGCCTTCGTTGACGATGAGGATGAGCGCGATTTTCGTGGGGTCTGCGATTGAGGCAAATCGCTTCACCACCTGGACGTCTTCAAACTTGCCGGACGCGTTCAGCGCCTTCCGCACCTGCTCGATGGTGTCGGCGGCAACAGGCGCGCCAATGGTGAGGCCGGCGATCGTGATGATCTCGGCGTCTGGCGTCAGATGATTGCCGTGGACACGAATTTCAGCGACGACCTCGCCCGGCTGCGCTGGGGCGGTCTGCCCGAGCAACGCAAACGTGAGTGACGCCGCGAGCGCCAGTGCTATCACTTGATCCTCGCCGTGGTGGTTGCGAGTTTGTAGTTGTGGTAGTTCAGACGATACCGCGCGTCCATTTCGCCCACCGCCAGCATCGCCGAAAAATACATCTCCACGTCTTTCGGCAGCCACACATCGCGGAACGGCATGTGCATGTTCATGGTGGCGCGCACGTCGGTGAATCGCGCCAACCACGCCGCCGGCAGGAAGTCCAGATTCACATTGTGGAAGTCGTACTTGACGATCTGGTGCGCCGACGGCTCAATCCACAACGTGACCATGGAGACTTTATTCAGCATCTTCTCGAGGGCGGCGTCGTAGTTGTCGTCCTTGAGCTTCTGCCCGTTATTGCGGCGATGCTCGCGGGAGTTTTGCTCTTTTGAAAACAGCTTGGCCGGGTAGTACTCAATCTTGAGCACCTCGCGGCCGTCGAGCGTCTCCTTGCCGACAAACGCGTATTTGCCTTCCTCGAACTTGAACTTCAGGAAGTAGGCCGATGAGATGAACTCGGGCTCGCGCGACTGGCGGATGAGGCTTTGGGCGTCCATCGGCGTGGCCTCCTCCACCGGCGCCTCCTTTGATGTCCGCCGCTTTTCACGGCTCTGCTCGCGCTTGAGGAACCGGTCTTCATACTTGCGCCGGTCGTCTTCAGAGACGGGCACGCCGTTGGCTTTGACGGGGCTGCGGACGAAGAACCCGTCGCGCACATACCAGGTGTAATCGCGGCGGTCGCCCCACAGCGGCACCTTGCCGGGTCCGCGGAGTTCAAACTGCTCACGCTCGTCGAGGATGTACTGCTGGAACTTCTTCCAGTTGTCGTCGCGTTTGACGACCACTTGTTTCATGAACGCGTCGAGGTCACTCTGGGGAACGGGGGCGGTGGCCACTTCCCGGCCCCACGCACCCGCCACAACCAACCCGACGACGAGCCATAACCGTTGTGCCACCCAAGCCTCCGTCCCCCCCCATTCTGCCCTGCTGGCGGGGTCTGGATGCTAAATACGATGGTCAGGCACAAATGGCTGTGGAAGCGGGCACCCCTCAGGAGTTTCATGGTGAAAAGATTTTAGAGCAGCAGGGCTTCGACGCGGTGGGCGTGGACGATGTCGTCGCAGGGCGACCAGCGGAAGATGGTGAAGCGGCCGTCCTGCGAGGCGACGAGGGCGATTGACTTGGGCTGGTCCTGCGCGAACTGCGCGGCCGAGAGGTGGCGTGTGCCGCCCAGCTGTGACGGCCCCATCAGGGCCGGTTCGCGATCCCGAATAGGCTCGGAGACCAGGACCCGTTCCACCGGCGGGCGCGAACGTCGCCGGGTGATCTTCGCGCCGAACGCCACCAACTCGTTGGCGGTGGTCATGATCGTGGCGCCGTCCACGGCCGTGAGGCCGGCGATGGCGTCCACCGCGCGCCGCAGGTCGTCCTGCCACTCGTGGGTGCGACGCTCCTCATGCTCCCGGTTCATCAGATCCGCGAGTTCGGTGAATTTTGGGGCCACGGCATAGACCACTGGTTCCACGATCGACTCGCGCCAGTGGTCGTCGCTTTCGGGCACGATCAGCAGGGCGCCGCCACGGTGATGGGCGCGCATGGAGGCGGCGAGATGCACGAGCAGATTGACCGACTCGCCGTCGGCGGTCACTTCGGCCTGGCCCAGCAGCGACTTGAGGAGGCCGGGGCATTCCGGTCCATCGGCCGTGCTCTCGTCCACGATCTTGATTTGATCGCCCTCGAGCACCGCGATGTTGACGAACTTGCCGAAGGGCTCGTTGCGATGTTTGACGACCAGCAACCCTGAGCCGATCACTTCGAGCACGAAACAGAACGCGGGAATGCTGCGCGTGGTGCCCCAGACTCTGAGCTGGCCGTCCACGGGCCACACACCGAGATGAATACCGGGACGTTCCACCGCCGGCGCCAGTTTCGCGAGCGCCGCCGGATACAGCGGCAACCACTCGGAGAACGTGAGCGCCTGTCCGGCGTGGCCGGGGGGAAGGAGCGCGAGCGAGATGGTGGGCGTGACGCCTTCTTCGCGTCTCAGGCTCGCCCAGAATCCGGCATCGATGATCGCTTCGATGAAATGGGCCTGCGGCTCCTCGCCCAGGTCAATGCGACCCTGCGCCCGCGCGACGGCCAGGTGCCGGGCGAAGTGCTCCTGCACGGTGGCGGCGACGTGCCTGGCAGCGGGGTATGACGGTTCCGGCATCGGACTCTGGACCCTGGACCCTGGACCCTCAGGCCCGTCCAGCAAACTCCCGCGTCTCAGTGTGCACTTTGACCTTTTCGCCTTCCTTGATGAACAGCGGTACGCGCAGTTCCATCCCGGTTTCAAGGACGGCGAGTTTGGTGACGCTGCCGCTGCTGGTGTCGCCGCGCACTGCGCCTTCGCACGACGCCACGGCCAGCTCCACGTGCGCCGGGAACATCACGGCGATCGGGTTGCCGTTGTACTTCTGGACCTGCACTTCCAGGTTGTCTACCAGCAGGAATCGGTCGTCGCCGAGCACGTCACCCGACAGCGTCAGCGTCTCGAAGTTGGCCTGGTCCATGAAGTGGTAGCCGTCGGCGTCGGCATAGAGGAACGTCGCGGGCGCCTTGACCAGGTCGGGCTCGGCAAATTTTTCACCGGCCTTGAACGTGCGGTCGAACACCGCGCGCGTCAGCAGGTTGCGCATCTTGACGCGCACCAGCGTCTGGCCACCCCGAGCCGTGGGCTTCGAAACGTCCACTTCGATGCAGTTGTAGGGCGCGTTTTCGTACTCGAAATACGTCTTTCGCTTGATCTCAATCGCTTCTATCAGGGCAGCCATCGGACTATTCTACCCGGGCCGACACCCCAGGGCTTTCACCATGAAGCCCACGAAAGAAATTGAAGGCCCGGGTAAATTGAGGGTTGAGGATGGAGCGATTGAGGATCGGGATTGGGCGGATTGCTGATCGAGGACTGCGGATGGCAATTGCCGGATGGTGGGGTTGAGGATCGGCGGATTTCTGGATCGCGCGACTGGGGCCATTGGGGGGCGCCAATCCCCCCATCGCCGGTTTCCAATGGGGCTCGCCGCGCGTCCAGCGCGCCGTCAGATTTCGCACAGCCAGCCAGATCAGTTTGAGCGCGGCATCATCGTTCGGGAATTGGCCGCGTGTCTTGGTGACCTTCCGGATCTGCCGATTCACATTCTCGAGCGCGTTCGTGGTGTAGAGCGTGCGCCGAATGTCGGGGGGAGGAAGGCAAAGAACGGAAGTGCCGTGCACCCAGGCCCGACGCCACGCCGCGAAGACGGTGGGAAAGCGGCGTCCCCACGGGCCGGCCTCGGTCGCCGTGAGCGCCGCCTCTGCGGCTTCGGCACTGGCGGCCGTGTAGATCGGCCGCAGTGCGGCCGCAAACGCTTTCCGCTC
This sequence comes from Vicinamibacterales bacterium, assembly GCA_046594875.1. Taxonomy (GTDB): domain Bacteria; phylum Acidobacteriota; class Vicinamibacteria; order Vicinamibacterales; family SCN-69-37; genus SYFT01. The sequence continues at coordinate 10,445 of JBKJQX010000077.1, read as the reverse complement.
CTTCCAGCCGGCGTAGGTCAGGCTGTGCCGCAACAGATGCACGACGCGCGTCTGGAGATCGGCAAACACCTTCATTCAGAACTTGGCGGCTTCGGACTGCTCGATCCAGAACACGTGGAATCGCGAGCGGTAACGCCCCGTCATCGGTCAGCACCGTCTTGGCGCTGGTGCCGTTGCGATGATTGGGCGGCGGCGGTGAGCGTGCCCGGGGCAAGCACCTCAGCGGACCGACTGGGGCGCCCCAATCCATTCCACAATCCCAATCCCGGCAATCCCAATCCCGGCAATCCCAATCCCTCAATCCGTAAATCTCGCCGTCCCACAATCGCGCCATCCCACCATCGCGCTATGCCGCAATTCCCATCAGCGATCAGAAATCAGCCATCCGGCCCATCCCGATCCTCAATCGCTCCATCCTCAATCCTCAATTGCCGCGCGCCCTCAATTACCCCGCGCCCTCAGGTCCCAAGCGCTCGTACCTAGTCGGCGCGAAGCGCCGTGAGCGGGTCCACTCGCGATCCGCGCCGCGCGGGCACCCACGACGCCAGCGCCGACACCGCGATGAGCAGGAGGGGCACGCCGATAAACACGCCGACCTGGGTGGCCTGGTCGGGGAAAAGCACCACGGTCAACACGAAGGTGATCACCCATCCCACCAGCACCCCGGCCGCGGTGACCCTTAGGCTCGCGCCGAGTTCCTCGGTGATCAACCGGCGCGGCGTGGCGCCCAGCGCAAGGCGCACGCCCAGCTCGTTTGTCCGCAGCGACACCGCGTACGAGACGAGCGAATAGATGCCCAGTCCCGCAAGCAACAACAGGAGCGGACCGAGCACCACGAACAGTCGCGCGGGCACTCGTCGGAACACCAGGTTGGTATCCACATGGTCCGACAACGTGCGGACGTTGAAGACGGGCAAATCCGCATCGATGGCCTTCACGGCCCGACGCACACCCAACGTCATCGCGGTCTCGGCCCCAGCGCGCGTCCGCACGTGAATCTCCCCCTGGCTGCCCCCGCCATCGCGATACGAGAAATACAACGCGGGCGTGGGCGGCTCCCCAAACGCGTTATACAGCGTCGTCTTCACCACGCCCACAATGACGTGCGACTTGCCGCGAGCCTCCACCTGACGCCCCAACGCGACAGCACCGCGCGCGATGTACGCATCCACAAACGCCTGATTCACAATGACCTGCGCAGGCGCGGCCTCGTCGTCGAGCCGAGCAAAGTCATGCCCGGCGAGAATCGGGATCTTCATCACACCGAAATAGCCGGGCGTGACCGTGTTGGCCAGCGCCTGGTCAAACTCACCGTCGGCGCGCTGCCGGCCATCCACGGTGAACACTCTCGACGGCAAGCCGTGAATGTCGAGTGGCACCGACGAGGAGATGGCCGCGCTCTCCACACCGGGAATGGCGGCAACGCCCTCGAGCAGGCGGCTCGCGAACGTACGAATCCCGCCAGGCGGCGCGGGACGACCGCTCAGATCGAAGGTGGCAAGGAGCACACCCTCGCGGACAAAACCCGGATCCGAATCGCGCGTCTCCTGAAAACTCTGCAGGAAGAGTCCCGCGACGAGCAGCACCGCGACGGCGAGCCCGGCCTGCACCGCGATCAAGGCGTCGCGCATGCGGCTGCGCGTCGCCGTTCTCGCGCCCGAGCGCAACGCCGTCTGCGCGTCCACACGTGAGAGTTGCCACGCGGGCACCACGCCGACAAGGACGCCCGCCAGCAACCCCAGCACCACGGCAAACACGAGGCCGCCCCAATCAAGACTGGTTTGAAAGCGGATTGGAAGGCCGGTCAACGGCAACACGACCAGCGCTTGCGTGCCCCAGACCGCGAGCGCCGCGCCACACGCCGCGCCGGCCGCGCCCAACGCCAGCGTCTCGCCCATCACCGCGTGCACGATCTGCCGGGGTGAGGCCCCCAGCGCGAGCCGCACGCCGATCTCCCTGTGCCGTGCGCTCGCCCGCGCCAGGAACAGGCTGGCGGTATTGCCGCAAACGGCCAGCAGCAGGAGCAGCATCAGCGCCTGCATGATCACGAGTGACACCGCCATCAGCTTCTGCGGCCCGCGAGGCCCCTGCCAGAACGGCAACACCTCGGCGTGTACGGTCCTGTTCGAGTCGGGGTACGTGTCGGCCAGTTCACGCATGGTCACATCCACGTCGCGCTGTGCCTGCGACCGGCTGACGCCGTCAGCGGGCCATCCCATCACCGCGTACCCACGCGCCGATCTTGATCGCAGTTCGCGCGACCCGTTCGCCACAACCGGAGCAAGCGTCGCGGGTAGCCACGCGTCGAACGTCAGCCCCAGCACGGTGCCCTGGAACTCGGGCGGCGCGACACCGATCACCGTCAGCGGCCGGCCATTCACACGCAGCAGCCGGCCGATCGCGTTGGGATCACCGGCGAAGGTCGATCGCCACAAGGCGTGGGCGATGACCACCACCGGTTCCCCGCCTTCGGCCCGCAGGTCCTCTGGGCCAAAGACACGGCCCAGCACCGGCTTCACACCAATCGCCGAGAAGTAATTATCCGAGACCAGCAAGCCGTACCCGCGCTCGGTCGCGCCCGCCTCGCCCAGATACAGCGGCAGCATCCGCGAGGCAATCAGGTTCGGCAGTGACGGCACGCGGCTGCGAACATCCTGGTACTCGAGCCACGACGTTCCGACGTACAGCCCGGAGTCATTCTTCGGCTCTACCAGCAGCAGGTCCATCGACCCGCTCACACCGGGCAACGGACGCAGCAGGCGAGCCTGCAGCCAGGAAAACACCGAAGCATTCACCCCGATGCCTGCTGCCAGCGAGACGACGATCACCGCCGCCATCGCCGGTGCGCTGCGGAGGCGGCGCCAGATCGCGTTCACTTGGCCTTGTCGCGCGTGGCCGTCCAGGTCATGTCGCCCATGACACTCGACATGAATCCCGACATCGACCCATCAGACTTCAGTGTCGCCTTCATCGTGATGGTCGACCCGTCATCGTTTGCCGGGCTCGTCAGCGCCAACGTGCCTTTGGCAAGGGTGCCCGTCATGGGAATGTCGCCATCGTGACCGGGGTTGAACGCCGCCGTCACCTTCTCTCCCTCCTGCTTCAACACCAGGCTCATCGCCGCATCCCCATGCGGCCCTCCCTTCACCTGCATCGTCCACTTCCCGGTCAAATCCTGCGCCGCCGCCAGCGCCGCCACGGCCATCACCGCCACACCCAGCATCACCGCCGCGCCAGTCAGTTTCTTCATGTCATCTCCAAATTTCTCGGCCTTGAGACCCAGGCCGCGCTACGAAATGCGTGCCCCAGTTCCCCAGTTCCTAACTTCCTAACTTCTAATGTCCGCCTCCGTGCAACGACTTGAACCAATCGGCCACCACGCCGCCAGAATCAGCTCGGATGGCCAATGCTCCAGCGGCCAGGGCAGCGACGATCACGGCAAGCACGATGAGGGTGCGTGTCTTCATGCCGGGAGCGTAACATTCACGGGCTGAATCCAGGCTGAACGGCCGTGTTCAGCCGACGTTCAGGCCCCGCCTGGCCAGGTGCGCTATAAACGAACAGGACAAAACGCGTGCGTGTACTTGTGGTGGAAGATGAACCGGCGTTGGCGGCGCAGCTAGGCTCAGCGCTCGGTGGCGCCGGCTACGCGGTGGACACGGCCGCCGACGGGGCCCGCGCGGACTTTCTCGTGCAGACCGAAAGCTACGATGCCGTGGTGCTTGACCTTGGCCTTCCGAAGGTAGATGGCCTGACGCTGCTGGCCCAGTGGCGCCAGGCTGGGTTCGCCACGCCCGTGCTGATCCTGACAGCACGCGGAAGCTGGCACGAAAAGGTGCAGGGCATTGATGGCGGCGCCGACGACTACATGGCCAAGCCGTTTCAGATCGAGGAAGTGCTGGCACGGGTGCGCGCGCTCATCCGGCGGTCGGGCGGACACGCCACCAGAGACATCCGCATCGGCGCGCTGGTGCTCGATCCTCGCGACACCCGTGTCACTCGCGAAGGCATCGCGGTCAAACTCACGAGCCACGAGTTCAAGGTGCTCTCGTACCTGATGCATCATCGTGATCGCGTGGTGTCACAGTCGGAACTGACCGAACACATCTATGCGCAGGACTTCGACCGCGAGTCCAACACCGTGGAGGTCTTTATCGCGCGACTGCGACGTAAGCTCGGCGCCACTACGATCGAGACCGTTCGCGGACTCGGCTACCGGATGGGGGAGGCCTCATGAGAGGTTCGCTGCGCGGTCGCGTCTGGGGCGGCGCGATACTCTGGTCACTCGGCCTGTTCGCGCTCGCGGGCCTGGTGATGACCCAAGCGATCAATCGCCACGCTGACGCCCCGCAAGTAGTGCACCGATTCTTCCTGCACGTGGGACCAGTGACAATCCTGGCCGTTCTCCTGCTGATCGTCGGGCTTATTCAGGTCAGCCGCGGTGTCTCACCTGTCGCGCAACTGCGCCATCGGCTGTCATCGATTCACAAGGGACACACGCGTCGCGTTGAGGGAGACTTCCCGTCCGAGGTGCAGCCGCTCGTGGACGACCTCAACGTTCTGCTTGCCCAGCGCGACACAGTGGTGGAGCGCGCGCAGGCCAAGGCCGGCGACCTCGCGCACGGTTTGAAGACGCCGCTCGCCGTGTTGTTGCAGGAGGCGGAAACCGCCGAGCGCGGGGGCCATACGGAAATCGGCGCAGCGATCCGTCAGCAGGTGGACCGCATGCGCCGCCAGATGGACTATCACCTGGCGCACGCGCGCGCTGCGGCCTCGGGCGCAGCACCCGGCACGCGATGCGATGTCGCCGGCGCCGCAGAAGGACTCGCGCGTACACTCCGACGCCTGTACGCCGATCGGCACCTCACCATCACCCTGTCGGTGTCGCCGGCGCACGCAGTTCGCGTGGAGCGCGCTGATCTCGAGGAGATGCTCGGCAACATCCTGGACAACGCCTGCAAATGGGCCGCCTCAACCGTGTCCCTCTCAACCACCCTCGCTGAATCATCCATCGTCATCACGGTTGACGACGATGGGCCGGGGGTGGACGAGGCGATGTGTGAAGCGGTGCTGCAGCGCGGCGTGCGCGCGGACGAAACCGCGCCGGGTTCGGGTTTTGGTCTGGCGATCGTGCGTGACCTGGCGGATGTCTACGGCGGAAGTATCGCGCTCAGCCGATCGACGAGCGGCGGCCTTCGCGCCACGCTCACGTTGCCGAGGGCGTAAGTTCAGGGTTTGAACGTGAACTCGAACGTCCCGGTCAGGATGTGGCCGTCGGCCCCTGATGTCCTCCAGCTGACCGTATAGGCTCCGGGCGGAACGGTGCCGATGACCGGGGCGACCACGGAGTTGTCGGCCTTGCCCTCGGCCATTCCCGCGATGACCTTGCCGAGTTCGACCTTGCCGGACGGGCCCTCAAGGGCCAGAGCGCTCACCGCGAGTGTGGGAGCCTGTGAGAACCCCACCTGAATCCGCGCGGGCGCAGTGCTCACGGTGGCGCCTGAAACCGGAAACGTCTTGTCCACCTTCAGATGTGCAAACGCCACCGCCGTCGAAGCGAGAATAAAAACGACGAGGGGCAGGCCTCTCCCCAAGCGTGATTGTGTCATCCCACTTATCGTAGCAGCGTACCCGTTCGGTCCGTGATAGGCGTCCAAGGATTCATGCTGTAGCCTCCTGAGAGTGGCTGGTCGGCAACCCGAAAACCTGAACGAGATGCTCGATCTGATTGTCGAGACGTCCAGGGGCACAAAAGAAGTCACCTTCGAAGACCTGCTCAAAGCCACGGGGCGCCGGTCGTTTGGACCCCTGCTGGTGCTGTGCGGAGTCATTCTTGTTGCGCCGCTGGTGGGTGACGTCCCCGGTGTGTCCACCAGTGTCGGATTTGTGGTGCTGCTGATCTCAGTCCAACTCCTCGCAGGACGAACGCATTTCTGGTTCCCCGGATGGATTCGACACCGAGCCGTGAGCGCCATCAGCGTGCGCAAGGCCGTGAAGGCCATTCGCCGGCCGGCCGGGGCCGTCGATCGGCTGCTCCGTCACCGGCTCCAGATGTTTGTGCACGGCGCCGGCACGCACGCGATTGCCGGCGTGACCACCGCAATCGCCCTCGTCACACCCGGCATGGAACTGGTGCCATTCAGCGCCATCGCGGGCGGTGCGATCCTGACATCGCTTGGACTGGCGTTAATTGCCCACGATGGACTGATGGCGATTATTGGCTTCGTCTTCGCCGTGGTGGCTCTGGGCCTGCTCGTCAACGGTCTTGTGCTCTGACCGGTGACACCGCCATCGCGGCGGCTCCCCGGCTGAGCCACGACACTGCGGCGTCCAGAGCCTGCTGTTGCTGGCTCTCCCGGCTGATCGCGGCTCCACAGTCGCCCAGTTGCGACCCGTAGTGAGCGAACTGGGCATGATTGGCGCCCTCGATCGTCAGCCACGTGGTGTGGGGCGGCAGCTTCGACAGATTCGCGAGGCTGTCTGTGGTGTCTGCCACGCAGTCGCGGGTCCCCGCGATCTTCAGCACCGGCATGATGAGCGACGACAGATCTTCGTCACGCGGATGGGTGGTGCCGATGAGCAACAGGCCGGAGAGTTCGTTGCCGTAACGACCGGCAAACGTCGCGGACATCGCCGCGCCGCGAGAATGCCCGCCCAACACGACCGGCCGCGACGCGCCCCACGCGCGCCGGGCCTCGCCGATACGCCGCCACACCTCGATTTGGGCGCCCTCAGTAAACGCCACGCGCCATGGCAGGCGCACCAGGGCAACCGGCCAACCCGCATCCGCCACGGCTCGTACGAACGGCAGGTACGCGTCGGGGTCAACAGCCCCACCTGGCAGGAACACGAGCGCTGGGCGATCGGGCGCCACGCCTTCTGGCAGGAAGATGGTCGCTCCGTCACCTTCGCGTACCGACACCTGAGGCGAGGACTCCCGCGCGGAGGCAGGCACGCCGTGCGCCTGCATGTTCCAGATGATCCATGCCGTGAAGGCCAGGCCACCGGTCACCCACACGATGCGGATGCGGCGATGCCACACCTTCAGTCGGGCTCGCGGGCTTTCAGCCACCCCCGTCATGCGCGCGCGATCGCGTCAGCCGACCGCAGCGCCAGGGCCACGAATGTCAATGTGCCGTTTGTGCAGCCGCCGGTGGGCAGCGTTGGCGAGCCCACCACAAACAGGTTCTCGTGATCGTGGGTGCGGCCATGGGAGTCCACCACACTTGTGGCCGGGTCGGTACCCATGCGGCAGCCCCCGGCGGGATGGTCCTGATATGACAAGCCGCTGATGTTGCCCATCCGCCCATCATTCGCCTTCGCCATCGTCGCAAACACCTGTTCGAGGTGGGTGCGAGTGGCGGCCTGCCGGGCTTCGGACGCCGCATCGATCTTGTGGCGCACGACAGGGAGCGGATCGCCCCAGCGGTTCTTCGTCGTCGGGCTCAATGTGAGACGGCTGTCGCGGTCGGGATGCACATCAAAGTAGCCGCGCACGCGGGCGGTGCCCCTGGTGGTGCGCGTGCGCCAGTCGTCGAGGAGCGCGTCGCCAAGTAAAAGCGACCCGTCTGCCGCGCGTAACCTCGGCGTGCGACCCCCGCCGCTTTCCCACACGCGCAGATCGTGACGCACATAGGGCGTGTTTGGGGCACAGCGGAAGTACTGCCGCGAGATGAGGCTGTGCTGCTCATTCATCCCTGGATAGACCTTCACGTCCGCATCGACCGTCGTCTGGTACGCGAGGTGGCCGGTCATGTAGCGGCCGACATGGTCGGACCGGTTCGCCAGGCCAGTCGGGAAGCGACTGTTGGCTGAAATGAGCAGCAGGTGCGGGCTCCAGGTGTAACCCGACGCCAGCACAAAGATCCGCGCGCGGTACTCATCGGTGCCGCCCGTGCCGTCCTGCTTAACGGCATGCGCCACGGCGATGCGCGACGAATGCTCGTCAAGGTCGAGTTTGCGCACCAGGGTGTTGTCGTGCAGTTGAATGCGCTTGGCGGCCAGCAGTTGTTTGAAGGTGTAGTCTGGCGAGTACCGCGCGCCGGTCGGGCAGACTTCGCAGGTATTGCAGCGCAGGCAGATGCTGCGTCCGCCGTAGCCGTTGACGGTGTTCTTCGCCTGCGGCGTCGTCCAGAACGGCGTGCCGCTTCTTTCGGCCCAGGCCTTCAGCTGGATGAGGTTGAAGGTCATGTTCATGGGCGCCATCGGATACGGCTCGGACCGCGCGTCTTCCTTGAGCGGGCCTGGTTCGCCCGACACACCGAGGCGGCGCTCGGCCTCGCAGTAGTACTTCTCAAGCTCGGTCCAGGTGACTGGCCAGTCAACCGCGAGGCCGTACATCGACTTGAGCCGCGTGTCTTCTTCGGAGAACCTGTTGCAGACGCCGCCCCAGTGCAGCGCCGACCCACCGACCGCCATCGTGCGCGAGATGATGCCGTCGGCGCTCTGGTCGGCCACATAGTCGCCGGGCCACTGATTCTCGCCGTAGTCGAGGCTGCGTTTGCGGTAGTCCGCACGGTTCTCGACGTCAAACAGGGACTTGCCCGCTTCGACGACGATCATGGAGAGGTTGGGACGAAGAGCGGCAAGTTTCTCCGCTACCATCGCGGCCGTGATGCCGCCGCCGATGATGCAGACGTCGCTTTCGTGGACGGCCATCACAGGCCTCCCTGTCGCGCGGGCCAGGGTTGCGGCGCATTTTCCGAACCGGCAAGTCCACGACAGTCTTCGCGGTTGATAGCCGCGCGATAGGCAAGGTTGTAACCCACAGGCCCGTGGAAGAAGTGCCCCATGAAATCGGCCACGACATGTACGCCTGACGGCCGCGTCGGCAATTGGGTGACGCGTTGCGGCGTCGTCAATGCGGCTTCGATGAGCGCGCGTCTCGGTGCAGAGGCGAGCGCGGCCAGCGACGCTGCGCCGTCTGTGCGCGCGGCCGATTCAAGCGCCGCGAGCTGTGCGGGATACGCCGACGTTGGCGGCGGCCCGGTCGTTCTGAGTCTCGGGGAACCATAGCCTGGCCCAACCTCGGCACCTTCTCGATAGTTCGCCACCCATTCGGCGAACTGCGTGACGGCCTCGCCGCGTTCCTCGGCTGTCAGCACCGATGGCAGCACCACATCGGCCACGGCGCGAAGCGTCACGAGATGGCTGGGCGTCAGGACCGTCACCTGCGAGCGGCCCGCCGCCAGCGCTTTGATCGATGCCAACGGCCAAACAGCCACCAAAGCTGCGGCCCAACGAAGCAAAAGGCGTCGTGTCATTGTGGCGGCTCCTCGTAGCGGTCAATCCGGAGATACGGAATCTCACGAAACGGCGGCAGTCCCGCGGCCGCCACAATTTCCTCGAGACCCGCGCGTTCGTGAAATTCTTTCCGGTCGCGGTCGATAACGACGGTATTGGGATACAGCGGCGCCAGACGCCGGAATTCCGCGTCGATCAATTTGAACCGACTGATGGTTTCTTCGACATTCTCAAACTCGCGTTTTCTTAGTCGGATGTGTTTCTCGATGGTGTCCGTACTCGATGTCAGCACGACGGTGACATCGGGGTTCCAGTGATCGCCCACCACCAGCACCTCGCGCAACGCGGCATGATACCGGGCTGGGTACTCTGCGATGTGCGCCTCGAGCGTGATGCGGGCGCCTTCAAAGAACACGACGGAGCCCGGACGCTCATGTGCGGCGGCATCTCGATAATTGGCGTCGTAGATCCAGCCAAAGTACGCCGTGACGCCCACCGGGTTGCGTCCGGCTTCGATGTCGGCCAGCACCTCGGGCGCCCACACACCCTTTTCGCCCTCGCCGTACGACCCGTGGTGATAGAGGTCGCCCAGCTGCCGAACCAAGGTGCTCTTGCCTACTCCGGGTCCCCCGACAATCGCCACGCGCATGGGGCGAATCGTATCAGCTTGCGCCCTCGGCCTTGACCTTCAACAGGCTCAGGTCACCCCGAGTGTGTCGAGGGGTGAAACCCAGGCCGAGCTACGTACGGATGGAACCCGGACCAGTACGTAGCTCGGCCTGGGTCTCAAGCCCGAGTGTCGCCGCAGACATCGCCGCCCTATCGGGCAGCAGGAACGCCAGAAGGCCGATCACCGGCAGAAACGCGCACACCCGGTAGACAAACCCAATGCTCGTGACATCGGCGAGCCAGCCGAGCGCGGCGGCGCCGGCACCCGCCACGCCGAACGCAAAGCCGAAGAACAGTCCCGACACCAGTCCCACGCGATGCGGCACCAGTTCCTGCGCAAACACCAGGATGGCCGAAAACGCCGATGACAACACCAGGCCGATCGCCACGCTCAGCACCGTTGTCCAGAACAGGTCGGCGTAAGGCAATATCAGCCCGAACGGCAGGATGCCAACGATGGAGATGAGGATGACCGGTTTGCGGCCAATGCGATCGCCTACTGGCCCGCCGATGAATGTGCCCGCCGCCACAGC
>JBKJQX010000059.1:0-5741 GCA_046594875.1 Vicinamibacterales bacterium | reverse complement strand
CTTGACCGCGTCGCGGCTCTCAACCTGCGTCCACTGAATCTTCGCGAGATCTGTTTCGAGCGCCATGACGGCCTTCGCCGTCTCTGCCGCGTCGGCACGGCCCGCGAGCGTGAAGATCTTTTCGAGATACGTCACGTACTTGCCGCGAATGTCCACAAATTGCGGTTCGTTCAGCAGGTAATAATCCCGGTCAGGTAGCGTCGTGCCACCCTGGCTCAGATAGAGCGCCACTTTTGTCGGGTCGCCGGCGTCGGCATCAATGAAACCGCCCACCGGGCCCGGCACGCCCACAATCGATAACTCGCCGATGACTCGCGCCAGTTCGGCAGGCGTAGTGATGGCATCGATCCGCGTCAACGCGGGCTTGAGTGGCTCGGCGCCCAGACGATTGATGCGCGCTTCATTCGTGAAGCTCACATACAAGTCGCCCACCTGCTGCGCCACACTGCCTGGTTTGCGATTGGGGGCGCCCGACAGCTCTTCAATCAGCGCGTACAAATCCGCTTCAGCCTTGTCGGTGAGGTGAATGAATGTTCCAGCCACCGGGCGGTCGGTTGGGATCTCGGTGTTCTTGAGCCAGGTACCGTTCACGAACCGGAACAGGTCATCCTGAGGACGCACGCTCTTGTCGAACGCGGTCAGGTCGAGTCCCGACTTGAGCGCGGGTTGCTGCGCGGCTACGGCCGAGGCGGCACATGCCAGCCCGGCGACGATCAGAAATCGGCGGATATCCATACCGTCGATCTTACCCGACGTAACGTGCCTGCACCTCGCGAGCGCCGTGGCCGGTGACCGCCAGCACGGTGAACTCAAATCGGTCGTATCCGACCACGTCGCCCACCACGGGCGGGCGATCGAGCAGCGCCATCACCAGCCCGCTGACGCTGTCCACTTCGTCATGCTGAAGGTCAACCTGGAAGTGCTGGCCGAGTTCGTCCAGACGCAGCAGGCCTGAAACAGTAACCGACCCATCTGGCATCGCTACCAGCCGCGGCGCCTGCGGCGTGCCCTCGTCGAGCTCACCCACCACTTCTTCGGCCAGGTCTTCCAGGCTCAACACGCCGGCGGTGCCTCCGTGTTCATCAATCACCACCGCCATATGTGCCCGCGTCCGCTCCATCGTCGTCAACACCGCGTCAAGCGTTGCTGTCTCGGGAACCACCGGTAGCGGACGGACATCGGCGGCGCCGATCCGCTCGTTCGTGATGAGGCGTCGCAGCAGGTCCTTCACGTGCAGCATGCCCACGATGTGATCAAGGTCGCCGTCGTAGACCGGGTAACGCGTGTGGCGATGTGCCAGGAGCAAACGCCGCAGGTCCTCGGACGAAGCGCCGACGGGAATGCCCACGACGCGCACACGGGGGACCATGGCTTCACCAGCGGTGAGGTCTCCGAATTCAAACAGCTCACGCACGAGCCGGCCCGACTCTGACCGCAGCGCGCCGCCGGCCTCGCTCTCTTCCACGATGAGCTGCAACTCTTCGGGCGAGTAGGACTCTTCGTGCGTGTCCTTCTGCCGGCGGATGCCAACCAGGCGCAGGCACATCGCGCCGATCCCATCGAGGCCGACCACGATGGGATACAACGCGAAGAGCAGCACACGCATCGGCCAGAACACCGCGCGCGCCGTGGCTTCGGCGCGGCTCAGCGCCAGAGCTTTCGGGATCATCTCGCCCAGGAAGATGTGCAGATACGTGAGTGACCCGATGGCGACCAGGCTCGCCGCGGTATGGGCCGTAATGAAACTGGCGTCTCCCACCAAGCGCTCGAGCTTCGGTTCAAGCCAGAGGGCAAGAGTATGCTCGCCATACATGCCCAGGCCCAGGCTGGCCACGCTGATGCCGAACTGCGCCGTGGCGATAAAACGGTCACGCTGGCGTGGTGACGACAACAACGCCAGCAAACGCACCGACAACCCCTCGCCCGCGGTCGCGCGATGCTCCACCGCCGTGCGCGGAACCGCCACGATCGCAAATTCCGCTGCTACGAACAGCGCGTTCGCGAGCAGGAGCAGCGTGACGATCAGGATGACGGTCACCCGCGCACCTCGTCCACGCGCACTGCACCGGTGACAAGAAAGGCGCCGATCACATCCTGAATCGTCAGCAGGCCAATCGCGGTATTCGACGCGTCGGTGACAACAGCCTGATGCACCCGCTTGTCGCGCAGCAGGGCGATCACGCGATCGGCCGGCAGGTCGTGCGCCACATGGACGACGGGCCGGACGAGCCGATCGAGCGGCGATCCCACGCCGTCGATCACGTACTGGTAGACGAGATCCTTCACGCGCAGCGTACCGATGATCTGGTCTGGCGAGCCGCGATAAACAGGGATGCGGCTGAAGGGACTGGCGGCCACCACGCGCACCAGATCCGTCCAGGCCGTGTCCACCGGCAGCATCGTCAGTTTAGGGAGCGGCACCATCAGGTCGCGCGCCGTGCGCAGACCCAGTCGCAAGGCCCGGCGCAATCGCTTGTGTTCGTCGGGCTCCAGCAAGCCGCCGTCGCGGCTCTCAACAATCAAAAGCTCGATCTCGTCGGGCGAGTGGATGTGACGATGGGGAGAGGCTTCGACGCCGAAGAGCCGAAGGACCGCTGTGGCCGACCCGTTGAGCAGGCCGATGAACGGACGGAAGGCGGCCAGCGACCAGCGCATCGGCAGGACGGTGGCCAGCGCCACCTGCGTGGGGAACTGCAGCGCCAGAGATTTGGGAATCAGCTCGCCCAGGACGACCTGTGCCGCCGTGAGGACAACAAGAACGCTGATTGCGGCCGAGGACACGGACGTCTTGGGGTCGAGAGCAAACCAGTCGGCCAGATGCGGGGCGAGCCAGACCGCCACCGTGGCCTGCGCGTACGCGCCAAGGATCAGGCTCGAAAGGGTAATGCCAATCTGCGAGACCGCCACATACCGATCAAGCTTGGCCGGCTCGTTGATGAAGGGCATCAGCTGGCGGGCCAGCCAATTGCCGTCGTCACTCAAACGCTTCACCCGGCTGCGCCTGACGCCGACCGCGCCGAACTCGGCGGCCACGTACAAGGCGTTAATCAGGATCAGGACGAGGATGACCGCCCACACGGTCAGGGACATGCGGCCCTAGTGTATCTGGAAGGCGCCGCCTTGCGGGGGTCTCTGTCAGTCTGGTAGGCTGACGCTCTTCCAATTGTTCTAACGGCCACGAGAAAGTGGGCAGCCATTTCTGTTCTCGATACGGCGAGCCGATCAGCCCTCACCGACCGCGTGATTCCATTCACTGCGGGCGATGGATTCGTCTGCAATCTCATCAATGTCCGCGGGGAATCCGCGCCGCACCGAGGCCCCGTGATTCTGGTGCACGGCGCAGGCGTTCGCGCCAACATTTTCCGCGCGCCCGTGGACACCACCCTCGTTGATGCGCTTGTGGCTCACGGGTACGACGTGTGGCTTGAGAACTGGCGCGCGAGCATCGACCTGCCGCCCACGGACTGGACGCTTGATCAAGCGGCGGTGTTTGACCATCCGAAGGCCGTCGAGACCATCGTCCGCGAAACGGGCAGTGCGCAGGTGAAGGCCGTCATTCACTGCCAGGGGTCCACCAGTTTCATGATGTCGGCCGTGGCCGGCCTTCTTCCACAGGTCAGCACCATCGTCACCAACGCTGTGTCGTTGCATCCCGTGGTGCCCGGCCTGTCGAAGCTGAAGTTGCGCGCGGCAGTGCCGTTGGTGGGCCTGATGACAGACCACCTGAATCCACAGTGGGGCCTCCACGCCCCGACCACAGCGGCGCGCCTGGTGTCGGCAGTGGTCAGGCTCACACATCACGAGTGCGACAACGCGGTGTGCAAACAGGTGAGCTTTACGTACGGATCGGGCTTTCCGGCATTGTGGCGTCATGAACACCTGAACGACCAGACACACGAGTGGCTGAAGCAGGAATTTGCACGCGTCCCGATGACGTTCTTCCGTCAGATTACGAAGTGTGTGGGCAAGGGCCACCTGGTTTCAGTGGAGCGACGGCCGGAACTGCCCGCGAGTTTTGTGGCCGGGCCGCCGAAGACCACCGCGCGCATCGCGTTTTTCGCGGGCGCCAGGAACCGGTGTTTTCTGCCCGAGAGTCAGCAACGCACGTTCGAGTACTTCGCCGGGCACGGCAAGAGTGAATACTCGATGCATCTGTTGCCAACCTACGGACACCTGGATGTGTTTATGGGCAAAGACGCGGCGCGCGAAGTGTTCCCGACGATGCTGGAGGAGCTGGACAAATCGAATTGAGAGGCTGACCTGTGGGAAAACCCAAGAGACTTGCGAACCACAACGGCCGTTTTGCCCTTGTGGACGGGATTCCGTTTCACTTGCCTGTGAACTGCGACAAGTCGCCGGCGCTGATTGCCGTCTTCCCGATCAATGCCGACAAGGCCAGGGCTTTGATGCCGGGGAACGAGTTACATCCGTTCCGGCTGTGGAACAAGGCACTACTGGTGATCAGCGTGATGGACTACCGCATCACGGACATCGGCAAGTACATCGAGTTCAGCATCGCCATCGCGTGTACGCACGGGAGCCGGCCCGCGCCGCCGTTCCTGCCCGCGCTGGCGATGAAGTACTTTCGCACCGGCCAGTACGTGATCGACCTGCCCGTGAGCAGCGAAGTGTCGGTGAAGGGCGGCAAGGGCATCTGGGGCATGCCGAAACACCAGGCCAACCTCAACTACATCGTCGGCGACCGCACCGTGAGCAGCCAGTACGACAAAGACGGCCAGTTCTGCATGCGGATAGAGATCGATCGACCGGCGAAGGCGTCGATGAACTTCAGCCTCGGCGCCGCCAACTATTGCCAGTTCCGCGGCATGTTGATGAAGTCGTCAATTTACTTCAGCGGCAAGGCCGGCTTCAAGCTCTTCAAGAAGGGATCCGCGCGGTTGACGATCGGCGACCATCCCCGAATGCGAGTGCTGAAGGACCTGGAGATTGAACCCGATCCGATCATGACGGCGTTCATTCCCGAGGCGAACGGGGTGCTCGACGACCACTTTGAGTCGTGGTTCCTCTCGTACCCAAAAATGCCGGTGGCGCCGCCGGAAGGTCTTGAGAGCGTGGCGACGCTTGGTCGCGGTGAGGACTGGTTGCCTCCACCGAAGGAGTGGTCATGAACGGCACACTCAGGCTGATCGTTGCGGCAATCGGCGTCATCACCATCGTCAGTGGCGCGGGTCAGGTCGTGGCACCCGGTTTTGTCCTCGGCCAACTCGCAGTTGAGACCAACCCCGCGAGCCTGCACTTCTTCGCGATCGTCGGGATGTTCATGGTCCTGTTCGGCGGGCTGTTGCTGCATGGCATGTACAGGGTGCCCTCTCAGCCCGTGGCGTTGCTCTGGGCCGGCCTGCAGAAGTTCGGGGCATCAGCCGCCGTTGGGATCGGCGTGATGAACGATGTGTTCTCACCGCTGGCGTGGCTGGTGGCAGGCTTCGATCTGCTGTCGGGCGCACTCATCCTGGCCTATTGGCGCGCCGTCAAGGAAGAGCGTTGAGCATCGTCTACGGCAGCGAGCCCGAGGGCTACCGCGGGCCCAGGCGTTCGCTGATTCTTGCCGGGGGCGGGATGCGTGTCTCGTACCAGGCCGGCGTCGTGCGGGCACTGGTTGAGGCTGGCTTGTGTTTCGCGCATGCGGATGGCACGTCGGGAGGCACGATGAACCTGGCGATGCTGTTTTCCGGCCTCTCGCCAGAAGAGATGTGCGATCGATGGCGTGCGCTGAATGCGAA
>JBKJQX010000138.1:0-12600 GCA_046594875.1 Vicinamibacterales bacterium | reverse complement strand
AGCCAAAAAGACACCCGACGTCTTTTTCTTTCCCCAGACCTGTCCCCATTTCTAGGGTTTCTGTGGAAAACACACCCGTCCCCCTTACCATCAGGTGATGCGCAGTCCTGACGCCGTTCGGTATGCGCGGCACCTGTTACTGCCGGAACTGGGGCGGCAGGGGCAGCAGCGATTGCTCGATGCACGAGTCCTCATCGTCGGCCTGGGCGGCCTGGGGTCACCAGCGGCGTTGTATCTGGCGGCGGCGGGTGTCGGCACGCTCGGCCTTGTGGACTTCGACGTGGTCGACGAGTCCAACCTGCACCGGCAGATTATTCATGGCACCGCGGACGTCGGTCGCTCGAAGCTCGCCTCGGCGGCTGCGAAGATCCGCAGCGTGAATCCCGACGTGATGCTGGAGTTGCACGAAGTCCCGTTCGCCTTGGCGAACGCCCGCGCCCTGGTGGACGCGTACGACGTCGTGCTCGACGGCACGGACAACTTTCCGACTCGTTACCTGGTCAACGACGCGTGCGTGATGAGCGGCACGCCAAATATCTACGGGAGCGTGTTCAGGTTCGAAGGGCAGGCGGCCGTGTTTGCCACCCCAGGCGGTCCCTGTTACCGCTGCCTGCACCCCGAGCCGCCCCCGGATGGCCTGATCCCGAACTGCGCCGAGGCCGGCGTGCTGGGCGTGCTGCCGGGCATCATCGGCACAGTGCAGGCCACTGAGGCCATCAAGCTCGTTACCGGCATGGGTGAGTCGCTGGCCGGACGGCTGCTCCTGTACGACGCTTTGCGCATGACATTCCGGACCATTACGTTGCCGCGCGACCCTGAGTGTCCGGTGTGCGGTGATGCTCCAACAATTGCCACTCTTGTCGCTTACGATCAGGTGTGCGGACCATCGGAGACCGCCGGTATGAAAGACGAAATGACTGTTGACGAACTGCACCAGTGGCGCGAGTCAGGCCACCCGCACATGTTGCTGGATGTGCGGGAGCCTTTCGAACACGCGTCGGCCCACATCGAAGGCGCCGTGCTTATTCCGATGGGCGCCGTGATGCAGCAGCTTGAGCTTCTGCCAAAAGACCGGACCGTGGTGGTGCAGTGTCAATCCGGGGGCCGAAGCGCCCGGGTGACGGCAGCACTCCGGCAGAAGGGTTTCGAGGCCGTGAACCTTACCGGCGGCATACACGCGTGGCGAATGGCCGGGCACCGCTGAGGCGGTGGCCGGCTTGCAACCTCGCGCCGGTACTTCTAAGATGGACTAGTTCGGTCGGACATCCTGTCCCCCCAGTAAAGGCCCCGCGATGCTACGGCTCTCAAAAAAGACGGACTACGCGCTTCTGGCGGTGAGACATCTTGCTGCCAATGCCGACCGGGGAGCAGTTTCGGCGAGGGAATTGGCAGAAACCTACGATATTCCGCCTGAATTGCTGGCCAAGGTGCTGCAGAAGCTCGTACGGGGCCGGCTGCTGGAATCGCAGCAGGGCATCCGCGGTGGATATGCCTTGGCGCGCGCCGCCTCCTCGATGTCGGTGGCAGACGTCATTCAGGCCGTGGATGGTCCGCTCATGGTCACTGCGTGTTCGGAAGAGGACCACAGTTGCGACCAGTACTCCAAGTGCAACATCCGCGATCCTCTGTGGCGCATCAAGGACCGCATCATTGCCGCGCTGGCCGCCACGTCGGTCGCCGAACTGGCGATGGAAATGCCCACACCCCTGCCGTCGTCCGGCGTGATGCCGATGCAGATGGTGAAACGGCCATGATTGCCGTGACCCAAATCGCCGCCACGCAGATGCACAAACTGCTGGCGAAGCATGAAGCCGCGCAGGGGCTACGTGTGGGCATCAAGGCCGGCGGCTGCTCGGGCTTCGAATACGTGTTTGAGTGGGAAGCCGCGCCGAAGCCAGACGACCTCGTGTTCGACGGGCCCGAAGGGGTGAAAGTGTGGGTGGATCCGCGCAGCCATCGTCTGCTCGACGGCACCACGCTCGACTACGACACGAGCCTGGTCAGCCGCGGTTTTGTATTCCAGAACCCGAACGCCAAACAGACGTGCGGCTGCGGGACGAGTTTTTCTACCTAGGCGCGGCTGAAGCCACGCCCTACGTATTGCGCATCAGAGCACCGACCAATGTCCACGCAAGAAGAAACCATCGAACAACTCGCGACGCGCGAGTACAAGTACGGCTTCGAGACCATTCTCGAATCCGACACCTTTCCCCCCGGCCTCAACGAGGACGTCGTCCGCGCCATTTCGGCGAAGAAGGATGAGCCGGCGTGGATGCTTGAATTTCGCCTGAAGTCGTTCCGCGCCTGGCAGAAGATGACCGAGCCGGCGTGGCACAACTTGCACATCGAGCCCATCGACTACTACGGCATCAGCTACTACTCGGCGCCCAAGGCCAAGCCGCAACTGGCCAGCCTGGATGAACTTGATCCGGAAGTGCGCCGGACTTTCGAAAAATTGGGCATTCCGATCGAAGAGCAGAAGATGCTCGCGAACGTGGCCGTGGACGCCGTGTTCGACAGTGTCTCGGTGGCGACCACCTTCCGCGCGAAGCTGGGAGAGATGGGCGTCATCTTCTGTTCGTTTTCCGAGGCGGTCAAAGATCATCCCGACCTGGTGAAGCAGTACCTCGGCTCGGTCGTGCCGTACACCGACAACTACTTCGCCACGCTCAACTCCGCGGTCTTCAGCGACGGGTCGTTTGTCTACATCCCCAAGGGCGTGAAGTGCCCGATGGAACTCTCCACGTACTTCCGCATCAACGCGAAAAATACGGGACAGTTCGAGCGCACTTTGATCATCGCCGACGAGGGCTCACACGTCAGTTACCTCGAAGGCTGCACCGCGCCGATGCGCGATGAACACCAGCTCCACGCGGCGGTGGTGGAACTGGTGGCGCTCGATCGGGCGACGATCAAGTACTCCACGATTCAGAACTGGTATCCCGGCGACAAGGACGGCAAGGGCGGCATCTACAACTTCGTCACCAAACGCGGCCGCGCGATGACCGATTCGAAGATCACCTGGACCCAGGTGGAAACGGGGTCGGCGATCACCTGGAAATATCCCAGCTGCATCCTGCAGGGCGACAACTCGGTGGGCGAGTTCTATTCGGTGGCCACCACGAACAATCGCCAGCAGGCCGACACCGGGACGAAGATGATTCATCTGGGCAAGAACACCCGCAGCACGATCGTCTCAAAGGGCATCTCGGCCGGGTTCGGCCAGAACACCTATCGCGGCGCGGTGAAGATCGGCAAAAACGCGCACGGCGCCCGCAACTACTCGCAGTGCGATTCATTGCTCATCGGCGACAAGTGCGGCGCGCACACGTTCCCGTACCTGGAAATCAAGAATTCCACCGCCATGGTGGAACACGAAGCGTCGACGTCGAAGATCGGCGAAGACCAGATTTTTTACTGCCGCCAGCGCGGCATCGCCACTGAAGACGCCGTGAACATGATCGTCAGCGGCTTCTGCAAAGAGGTCTTCCGCGAGCTTCCGATGGAGTTCGCCGTGGAAGCCCAGAAACTTCTCTCAATCAGCCTGGAAGGAAGCGTCGGTTAAGCATGTTGCTCGAGATTTCGGATCTGCGTGTCAGGGTCGAGGACAAGGAAATCCTCAAGGGGCTGAGCCTGTCGGTGAACCCCGGTGAAGTGCACGCCATCATGGGGCCCAACGGCTCGGGCAAGAGCACGCTGGCTCGCATCCTCTGCGGCCACCCCGGCTATGAAGCCACGGGCGGCACGGCGACGTACGACGGCCAGGATCTGCTGGATATGGACCCCGAGGAGCGCGCCCGTGAAGGCGTGTTCATGGCGTTCCAGTACCCGGTGGAAATCCCCGGCGTCAACAACTCCTACTTCCTCAAGGCCGCGCTCAATGCCGTGCGCAAGCACCGGGGACTGCAGGAACTGGACGCCGTCGAGTTTCTCCAGGTGATTCGCGAGAAGGCGAAACTGCTCGAGATGGACCAGTCGATGTTGCATCGCGCCGTCAATGAAGGATTTTCCGGCGGTGAGAAGAAGCGCAACGAGATCTTCCAGATGGCGGTGCTCGAGCCGAAACTGGCGATTCTCGACGAGACCGATTCCGGCCTCGACATCGACGCCCTCCGCATTGTCGCCGCCGGCGTCAACGCGCTGCGCAGCCCGGAGCGCGCCATCATCGTGGTAACGCACTACCAGCGTCTGCTCGACTACATCGTGCCGGACTTTGTGCACGTGCTCAGCGGCGGTCGCATCGTGAAGTCTGGCGGCAAGGAGCTGGCACTGGAGCTCGAAGACAAGGGCTACGGCTGGGTGGATGCCGTGGCCGGAGCCCGGGCGTAGCCATGCTTCAGGTTGCCGAACGTCACGAAACCTACGCGGCCGACTTCGAGGCGTTCCGGGCCACGCCGGCCTTCGGCCCCGAGTGGCTGCGCACCGCCCGCACCGCGGCCTTTGCCCGATTTCTCGAACGCGGATTTCCGACCACGCGCGACGAAGAGTGGAAGTTCACGAGCGTGGCCCCGATTGCCGCCACGGCGTTCCGCCGGGTGACCGGCGGCCCCAGGGTGACCGCTGCCGATCTCGAACCCTTCCTTTTCACAACGGCATTCGCCATGCAGGCCGTGGTGGTGAATGGCCGGTTGTCTTCGGAACTTTCGTCCCTCGAGCACCTGCCTGAGGGCGTCACCGTTTCCGGCATGGCCGAGGCGATGACAGACCAGCCGCCCCTGGAAGGCCCGAGCCTCAAGAGCGACCATCCGTTTGTCTTGCTCAATACGGCGTTCTGCGAGGGCGGGGTCTTCATTCACATCGCACCGAAGGCGATCGTGACCGAGCCCATCCATGTGCTCTTCATCTCGGCACCTGGCGCCGAGCCCGGCCTGGTGGCGCCGCGCCTCTTCATCGTCGCCGGTGAACAGTCACAGACATCGATTGTGGAGAACTACGTGGGGGTCGGCGCCGCGCCGGTCCTGACGACCGCCGTGACCGAGGTCCTGCTGGGGCCCGGGGCGATGGTAGACCACGTCAAGGTGCAGCGCGAAACTGCCGAGGCCTTTCATATGGCCAGTACGTTTGTGCACCTGCACCGTGCCAGCACGTTTACGTCGCAGGCCATCACGTTTGGCGGACGCATCGCGCGTAATGACATTACCGCGACGCTGGCGGGTGACGGCGCCGAGTGCACGCTCAACGGCCTGTATGTGGCCGACGGCGACACACTCGTCGATACCCACACCACGATCGACCATGCCATGCCGCATTGCCCGAGTCACGAAGTCTACAAGGGCATTCTGGCAGGGCGCGCCAAAGCGGTATTCAACGGCAAGATCATCGTGCGGCCCGACGCTCAGAAGACCGACGCCAAACAGACCAACAAGGCGTTGCTGCTCTCGGACGAATCCGGCATCAACACCAAGCCGCAGCTTGAGATTTTTGCAGACGATGTGAAGTGCACGCATGGGGCGGCTATCGGCCAACTCGATGCCGATCAACTGTTCTATCTGCGCGCCCGTGGCATCGGCCAGCTGGACGCGCGCAACATGCTGATTCACGCGTTTGCCAGCGACGTGCTCAACGGGATCAAACACGACGCCGTGCGAGCCCGGCTTGAAGAGGTCCTGGTCCAGAAGCTGCACCTGCCGGTATGACCCCTCACGCCGTTCCCGCGTCGCCCACGGTGTCACCACTGGACGTGATGGCGGTGCGCGGCCAGTTCCCCGCGCTGCATCAACTGGTGCACGGCAAGCCGCTGGCGTACCTCGACAATGCGGCGACCACGCAGAAGCCGCAGGTGGTGATTGACGCGCTGCGGCATTATTACGAACACGACAACGCCAACGTGCACCGGGGTGTGCATGCACTCAGCGAGCGCGCGACGGCGGCCTACGAATTGGCCCGCCGAAGTGTGCAGCGGTTCCTGAACGCCAGGAGTGAACGCGAGATCATCTTCACGCGCAACGCCACCGAGAGCATCAACCTGGTGGCCCGCGCATGGGGCGACTGGCAACTGAAGGCGGGCGACGAGGTGCTCATCACGGCGATGGAGCACCACTCAAATATTGTCCCGTGGCAGATGGCATGTGCCCGGACAGGCGCTGTCCTCAGAGTGGCGCCCATTGACGATCACGGTGACGTGATCATGGAAGAGTTCGCGCGGTTGCTGACGCCACGCACGAAGATGCTGGCCGTGGTGCATCTCTCCAATGCGCTCGGCACGATCAATCCGGTGGAGGAGATGATCGCGGCGGCGAGGCGCGTGGGCGCGACGGTGCTGATTGACGGGTCGCAGTCCGCGTACCACATGGCCGTGGATGTGCAGGCGCTCGACCCCGACTTCTACGTCTTCACCGGCCACAAGGTGTATGGCCCCACGGGCATCGGCGTGTTGTACGGCCGCGAGTCGCTCCTGCAGGCCTGCCCTCCGTTCCTGGGCGGCGGCGACATGATTAGCTCGGTCACCTTCGAGAAGAGCGAATGGAACGAGCTGCCCTATAAGTTCGAGGCCGGCACGCCGAATATCGCGGATGCCATCGGACTTGGCGCGGCCATCGAGTTCGTCCGCAGCATCGGCTTTGATGCCATTGGCGCGCACGAATCCACGCTTCTCGCGTACGCCACGGCGCGGCTGTCCGCAGTGCCGGGTCTGACGATCATCGGCACCGCACGGCGCAAGGCCAGTGTGGTGTCGTTTGTCATGGAGGACCTGCATCCTCACGACATCGGGACGATCGTGGATCGCGAAGGCGTGGCGATTCGTACCGGGCATCACTGCGCGCAACCGGTGATGGACCGTTTTGGGATTCCGGCGACCGCTCGCGCGTCGCTGGCGATGTACAACACGACGGACGAGATCGATGCGCTGGTGGTGGCGCTCGATCGCGTCCGTCAACTGCTGGGGTAAGGCATGGGCATGTTTTCATTTCTCACGGGTAAAGACGCGCCGGCCGCGAGCGCAGCCTCGGCGGCCGTCGAGCCGGGGCCCGAGTCGCAGACGCCCTTCACGGCGCCTGACGCGTGGACGTCTGAGGCCTTAACGAGCCCGAAGCCCGAAACGACGCACGACGCGTTGCAGGTGGGGCCACTTGACACCGAACAGACTGCGGCCTTCCAGGGCCCGATCGTGGAAGCCATCAAGACGGTGTACGACCCTGAAATTCCTGTCGATATCTACGAACTGGGTCTCATCTACGACATCATCGTGGACGCTGAGAAGCGCGCGCTCATCAACATGACGCTGACAAGCCCCGCCTGTCCGTCGGCCCAGCAACTGCCGCTCGAAGTGCGATTCAAGGTGAAGGCCATTCCCGGCATCGCGGACGCGAAGGTCGAGATCGTTTGGGAACCCGCGTGGACCAAGGAGCGGATGTCGGAAGCGGCAAAGCTCACACTCGGGTTTTTTTAGGAGCCCCATGCAGGACCTCAATGACCTCTATCAGGAGGTCATCCTCGACCACAATCGTCGGCCACGTAACTACGGGCCGCTGCCCGACGCCACGCAGTCGGCGAAGGGGCACAACCCCCTGTGTGGCGACAAGCTGACACTTTCGCTCAAGATTGAGGGCGATCGCATTACGGGGATTGCGTTCGAAGGCTCCGGGTGCGCCATTTCGAAATCGTCTGCCTCGCTCATGACCGACGCGGTCAAAGGACACACCATCGACGAGGCCACCGAACTCTTCGACAAGTTCCATCAGATGGTCACGACACCCATCGACCAGCCTGTGAATGAAGAAGGCGTCGGCAAACTCGCCGTTCTGGCTGGCGTGCGCGAGTTCCCCGCACGCGTCAAATGCGCATCGCTCGCCTGGCACACCCTCAAGGCGGCCCTCACGAAGACCGCCGAGCCGGCGAAGACGGAGTAAAAGTAGGACGTGGCTTCAGCCGCGCCAATTCCCGCGCAAAGAGATCTATAGTGCTCCCGTGCTGAGGTGCTCCCGTGCTCCAGAGCGCTCGTGCCCAGGCTTGCGCCGCCGAAGCCGCCGCGCGGCGCAGGCGGGTGCTGTCGTCCTCGGCCTCTTCCTGTCACAGCCGGACGCCGCCGCTCATTCTGCTGGACCGACAGCCGGGGAACTCTTCAATATCTACCGGCAGGGTCAGTTCGGATCTTTCGAAGGTCAACTTGCACTGGTCCTGGATTTTGGCGTTCTTCGAAAACAAATCGCCCGTGAGGGCGTGGCCTGGCCCTCTGCGACGAAAGCGGCCTTTCTTCTCGAAACAGCCGACGTTGCCCTTCAACGCAAGGCACTGACAGTCCGGACAGGGCCGGAGGTTGCACTGTTCGAAGACGCCTGCAAGGCCGTCAGGCAACTACCCCTTCAGGGACAGTTTGAAGCAGCATGGCAGGCCATGGCGCTTTCGGTGCTCTCGGCACGTTACGCGTCAGTCATCTCCGTTGCCGATCACCTGAAACACATTCGCGGTCGATTCGATGAAGGCCGCATGGCCCTGATCAGAGCGATGCCTGGTGAACGCAACGCCTGGTATGAAGCGACGCAGGTGCAGCCCACGCTGGTCAGCCCCGCAGAGCACGACATAGGGTTCGCCCAACGCAGCCGTACGGGCCGCGCCGGCATGCGCGACGTCGTCAAGCTGTTCGAGGCTGCGCGCCGCTACGAGTCTGTCCGTGCCGAAGCGACGCTGCGACAGGCTGCGGTCCTCGCGACCTGGGACCAGCATGGCGACGCGTTGCCTCTTCTGGCCACCGTCGAGGTCCTGTCGGACGATCCGTGGTTGCGCTACATGGCCGGGTTACTGTCGGGCCGGAGCATGGAGGCCGTGGGCCGCGTCAGTGACGCGCAGGTCGCATACCGGTCCGCAGTAAGCCTGCAGGCTAATGGCAAGGCCGCCAGGTTGGCCCTGGCGTCGATGGTGTTTGGCGCAGGGCAGCGCGAGCAGGCCGATCGGCTCGTCGGCGAGGCGTTGTCCGAACGCGCGGGCCCTCCAGATCCGTGGAAAGAGTTTCTTCTTGGTGACTTCCGATTTCTGGAAGTGCGTCGGGCTGCGATGCGGGGGCAGCTCCGATGAGGCGCCTGCGTGCAGTGGTGGTGACGACCGCTGTGGTTTCGGGGTTGGCCGTGCACGGGCAAGCCGTATTTCGATCCAACGCCGACGAAGTGCTCGTGGATGTGTCGGTGATGCGGGGGCACTCGGCCGTCACCGGTCTGACTGCCGAAGATTTTGTGCTCACCGACAACGGCGTGCGACAGGCGATCCGCGAGGTCCGCTTGAATTCGGCCGAGATCGACGTGACGCTGGTGATTCAGCGCGAAGGTATCCTGTCTGACCTCGTGATCGACCCGGCGGGCCGGTCGTTCAGCATTCGCACGCTGACGGCCGGTCCTGCGATTGACAGCGCGGCCTCGTACGTCCGTCGCCTCATCCAGCCGGCCGATGCCCTTCGTGTATTGACTGCCGACGCTGAAGTGAGACTGGGCGCCCAGGCGACATCGAAGTCGGGCCGCTCATCGATTCTCGATGGCCTCACCGCGGCCATGATGCTCAAGCCAACGGCGGTTGGCCGCCGACAGTTGATCATCGGCATCACGGGAGGGACCGACGACAGGAGCTTTGTTCCCGAACGTAGCCGCTTGAACGTCGCGCGGCGCACCGATGCCGTCGTGCATATCCTTGCCCTGGGGCAGGGCATGTCTGGGTTTTCATTTACACAGACCTATGGCGACGGGGTGAGGAGTGGAACAGTGACTGGCGTCGGTATTGCCGCCGCATCGCTCAGGCCAATCGCAGAGGCAACGGGTGGCCGGTTGTATCAGGTCGCGCCTGACTCCAACCTGGAAAAAATGCTCGATCCTGCGCTGCAGGAATTTAGAACGCGTTACCTTCTTCGTTACGTGCCAACGGGCGTCGCCAGGGAAGGCTGGCACGACATCGGAGTCACCGTGCCGTCAGGTCGTTTCGAGGTTCGCCATCGCCGCGGGTTCGAGATCACGGTGCGCTAAAACTTCCAGACGAAGTTCACCACCGGAAATGCAAGGCTGCCTCCGAGCGGTATGCCGAGGCCCACGTCGGCCGACAGGGATTCTCCAAGGAGCCGGAAGCCGGCCGAGAGAATGCCTTCGCCTCCAACAAAATGGTTTTCGGTGATGAACTTGAGGCGCCGGCTTATACGCTTTTCACCGCCCACCATGAGCACCGCCGTCCCGGTGTTCTCATCTCCGTACACCTCATAGGCCCAGCCCAGTCCCACCGTCAGTGCGTCGTCGCGCGAACCGAATGTGCCGGCCGCGTACGCGATACCGAAGTTCCCGTCGCCAACGTTCAGGAAGTGCATCGCTCCCACGGACACGCTGGCGCCGCGAGTTGCGAGCAGTTGGAACTTCGGAGTGAACCAGACCGGATGCGCGTCACCCCCGAAAAAAAACAATGGAGTTCCCCCGCCTATCGAGAGCCGGTCCGTGATGCCCACCTGGACAAACGGCATGAAGATTTCGTAGATGCCGAAGTAGGTCTCGCCCTTTTTGAGCGTGCGGCCGGTGGGCCCGAAGAACAGCCGCGTGGGGTTCGAATCCGCGGGGCGGAACTCCTCTCCAACGAGCGTGCCCGCGGTTTCGGTGATTGAAAGGATGTCGGCCCGGGTCAACTCGATCGTTGCCCCACCCGGTGTGCGGATCACCACCCGTTCCGGCGTGTCGATCTGCAGGTAGCCGTAGTACCGCGAACCGTCCTTCGTCTTCACCTCATAGATGCGCTGGTCGCCGGCGACCGGCACCACCTGCGCAAATGCCATCGATGCCGCGCCGCCGAGCCCAAGGGCCAGCGTGAATGCCAGGACGCCAAACGTTCGTCGTATGAGGTGCATACCAGAGCCTCCTTCGGGGCGTCGCCACCATGACGACCTGTCAAGGTTGCACCACGTCGCCACTGGAAGTCGTGAGTAAGTGGTGAGGAAGTGTGAGGATTGCCTGAATTGTGAGTGCCGGACCCTGGACCCGCCTCCGCCAAGGCTACGGCGAGGCAAGCCCTGGACTCTGGACCCTGGACCCTGGACCCTGGACCCTGGACCCTGGACCCTGGACCCTGGACCCTGGACCCTATTGTCCCCACGGCGCCGGCGGAACGGGTACCGGCTTGGTCAGGTCGAACTCCACGCGAAACCGGCGACCGGGGCGGGTCAGCTCGTACGCGAACATCCGGCCCGGATGGATCTCCATCGCCCAGACATTGGTGTTTGAGACCGCGCGATTCTCGCGCGTGAACAAGGTCTTCGAGAACTCATCCACCGGGAACTCCTGGCGGTTGGCGCTGCCCGGCGATGTCGAATCACCGCCATACATGGTGACCGTGTCGGGCGTGCCGTCCTGATGACGATGGTCGTGTTTGAGCCGGAGCCGGTCGGCCGCAAGCGTCAGCACCCACGTGCGGGACCGATCCTCCCCAACATGAAAAGGCACCAGCACCTGTTCCGCAGAGTTGCAGGTCCGCACGTGCATCACCAGCGCCTGACCTTCAAAGGGATCATTCGGCGCCTTGGGCTCGTTCTCAACCACGCGCCCGGCGTACGCCTGTCCACAGATGGCGCTCACTGAGAGCAAGAACTGCGACGCGGGAGACGCCACAGCAGGCGCCTCGCTGTTGGAGCACGAGGAAAGCAACAGCAATGAGGCAATGAGCCAATAGGGCAATGAGGCAATGGTTCGCGACACGACAATCATCGAACGCTCGAGACGTCCAGCGCGTACATCCCTCGGCCGTAGGTTGAGATCACGAGCACCTGATCCACAGGGTGATACTGCAGGTCAGACACCTGCGTTGACGGCAGGTTGCCGCCCAGCACTTCCCACTTCGCGCCCCCGTTGGTGGATACATACACCCCGAAGTCGGTGCCGACGAACAACACGTCCTGGTTCGTCGGGTGTTCGCGAATGACATTCACCGGTCCGGCGGGAATGTTGTTGACGATGCTGGTGAAGGTTTTGCCGTAGTCGGTGGACTTGTAGATATATGCCGCGAAGTCGTCGTCTTCGCGCCCGCGCTGAACGACGTAGACGGCGCCTTCGGCGTAGCGAGACGGCACCAGTCCCGCGAACCACTTCCTCACCGGCAGCCTGCTCGTGAGTTCGGTCCACTCCTTGCCGCTGTCAATCGTCGTATGCAGCCGCCCATCGTCGCTCCCCACGTACATGAGGCCTGCCTTCTTTGGCGATTCGGCCAGCGCGACGATGGTCTGGTAGGGGATGGCGTTGGAGTTCTTGATGAGCATCTCGGCGGCGTTGTTGTTCGTCAGGTCCGGGCTCATGATTTCCCACTTATCGCCGCGGCTGGTGGATTTGTAGACCGACTGGTAGCCCGCATAGATGATGGTGTTGTCGTGCGGCGAAATGATGATCGGCGCCATCCACTGCGCGCGCAGTTCGGCGTCGGGGGGATTCTCGGGCTGAATGTTGGTTGCCCGCTGCGGACCCTGCGGGGCGGGCGGCTGCCCGGGTGTGGCCGCGCCGGCGCCACGGCCGCGTCCACGCGCGGCAGCAGCTACACCAAGGTCCGTGCGGCTGAAATTGCCGTAGAAGCCGTGGGTGTAGACGATGTTCGGGTTCGTCGGGTCGATGGAGTGGTTCGAGCCCTCGCCGCCCGGCGCACCTTCCCACGCCACGGCCG
>JBKJQX010000146.1:0-12227 GCA_046594875.1 Vicinamibacterales bacterium | reverse complement strand
CACATCGCTCGTCACGTGACCCCTGCGGATTGCCTTCCGAAGCGTCCCGGGCAAGCTCCTGCTCCTGCTGGAGTTGCGGACTCCTGCGGTCCGCTGCGGAGCGGGAGCGACGGGACTTGGTCCCACGATGCGCACCCCGGCGTGGTGATCCGGGTCGAAGGACGTCCATTCGACGAGAGCGGTTGAAGCAAGCAACCTAACCGGTCGGGCGGGCTCGCGCGGCCGGACTTCCTGCGAGCACGGGCAGGTGCTGACCAGCTGAGCTATGCACCAACGACAACATCTCTCAGGCTACTCGACGGACAAGCGCGCGAATCGCGAACGTCACATGCTACGGAGCCGACTT
The DNA here is from genome assembly GCA_046594875.1 of Vicinamibacterales bacterium. Lineage (GTDB taxonomy): Bacteria > Acidobacteriota > Vicinamibacteria > Vicinamibacterales > SCN-69-37 > SYFT01. The sequence continues at coordinate 11,881 of JBKJQX010000146.1, read as the reverse complement.
CGCGGGGGGCCTCGCCAATACGAGGGTCCACGGAAATATGCTCGTTCGCGTCAGCAGTTCGGCATGCGACGAGATCGCCCGTCCGAAACCTCGCCCAGACCAGTGATTTACGTGCCCCGGCGTATTGCCCCAGTCGCGAACGTATTTGAAGCGAGCCATATTGAGGCCACGCCAAATCGGCTCCCGAGGCACACTGGCTATGAGATGGCCACGGCAAACGCGCCGAAGCTCGTGCAACGCCCCACTCCAGTCAGGAATGTGCTCGAGGACCTCCATAGCCACCACAACTTCAAACTCCCCGTCGTCAAACGGTAGCCTAGGCGAGCTGCTACCGACGAAGTCGAGGTTAGGCTGCGCAATCCGCGCCCAATCCGCTCTAAGCTTCGGATCGTCGAGATCAAGACCCACTACCGAGCGGGCTGGGCATGCTTGAGCAAGCTGTGTGCTTAGCTCGCCTTCGCCGCATCCGAAATCAAGAATTTTTCCATCGTCGGCAGCAACCGCGAGCGCCACGACCGCGGAATCAAGGCGAGCCTGAAGCCGCCGAAAGAGCGGATTGGCATGGTTTCGTTTGTCGGTCAGATTGCCGACCGGCGGAATCGTCAAGATACGGCCTCCCGTTTGCGAAGTACCGGGGTCCGTTCATCCCGACTCTACGTCTGAGATCCTCCGGCACCACGAAGAACTTCTACCAGCGTCTGAATACTATCTTCGATACGCTGGGAGTCTATCGGACCTTGCTCTTCCTTAGGTGTTTCGATGCTGGTGTAGATCTCTTCGAGAGCGCTCTCGACAATCTCACCCAGGCCGTTGAGGCCAGCAAAGAGCACTGTTCCCTCGGCCGAGCCAATGCGATAGGACGCGACGGAGTCCGCGTCTGATCCTCTCAGCATACGACGCAGTCGAGCCAGCTCGTCGGGTTGGCGTCGCCATCGATCAGCAGCGGCGCGCAAGTCCTCCAATGACACGGGTGCTAATGGCAACTCATGCGCCGCATGCTCGCGGTCGTTGTCCGGTTCGCGCCTTGGGTAGTCGGCTTCATGCCCCATAGTTGTGCCTCCGACAGGATTGTCGCGTCATCCATGGCGCGTGACTGTGATCCTGCTCACTGAGCATAGGGCACTTGCGAAGCATTGACAAGCCTGCTACGCCCCGCCCACCGTGGACGTAATCGCCTGTTCGAGGGGGCGTCCACGCGAGGCGAGGCGCCACGCCACCAGGAGGATTATCGCCGTCACCCAGGCCACTACGATCAATAGTAGCCAGAGGATCAGTCGCGCCCCGGTAGCCGGACCCAGTAGCGCAAGGCCCGCGCCCAGGACCGCCCACAATCCCGAGGCTGTCGTTATGACCCGGAGACCGTAGACGAGGTTCGTCGTCATCGGGTGTTCCCCGCCACGAGCGGTATAGACGGCGAGAACGCCAGGCACGATCAACAAAAGCGCCCCCGCAAGGCCCAAGCTGCCGCTGCTTGTCTGGATGCGATCGAGGTGGGTGACCGTCATGATTAGTGCTCCGACGACGAGTACGGCCGTTAGCGCGGCGCTGCGGACGATTGTCGATGAGCAGGCCTTGAGGGCGACTTCGGCGGTGCCTGTCCGGCCGGCATGACCGTGTCTAATGTACAGATGAGCGCGGTCTAGGTTGCGTGCGCCTCGCAGGGCTCGATGCTGTACGCGTGTCTGTCCAGTTCCGATAGCGTTGAGCGTTGCACGCCTGACCTGGGTTCCTTCTGGAGCGAGGATTTCGACATGGTAACTACCACCCCAACCTACCGCGGGCGTGTCGAATGCAATCCGCTTCGCTCGCCAAGTCGCGGCGCGCAGTAGCTTGGTGCGGGCCTTAATCGTCTCACGAGGATCACCCTCGCCGACAGCTAACCATTCATCAAACGGAAAGTCCGCGACTGGGAGTCCTTCGAGCTTGTCCTCAAAAACCCGTAGGCGCGCAAACGCACGAGCCGGGCCAGGCCCCGCCGTCTTGGTCTTGTGCCAAAAAGCGAGCACCGGCTCGCGAATGGGCTCGTAGTACGAATACTTGATCACTCGCCGCATGCCGGGGCTATGAGCCACTGGCGCGCTCAGCAAGAACGTTCGAGCAAAGGCATCGGCAAGGTCCCGAAATTCAGACACTCCGAGCAGGGCAGCCTTCCATGCCGCTATGTCTGCCGTGGCAATCCATGCCTCGTCTGCGGAACCTCGATCCCAAGTCCATTGGTAAGGGGGGTCGGGACTAAAGCCGCTGTCCCCGAGTGTGCTGAACGACTCGAAGATGGTGGCTGCGTCCGGCGGATGTTGCGAAGGCTGACGGCGGGCTCCCCGATCAATGTAATTAAAATGGCAAAGCTGGTGCATCTCCAACTCGAGTTCGCTTGGGAGTTGGATTTGAATCGGAGTAACGTCGTCGAACTCGTGGCTGATAAGTGAAGCCTGTGCGGCGATCCGGAGTTGCTTTGCGACGATGGATTGCGCGAGCGCAATTAGCGCCCCAGCTGCGATGCACGCGTTTTTGGTGCGTGTGACCAGTGGCAACGCATGCCCGGACTCATCACGAAGGGAAAAGCCGGCGAGAGGCTGTTTCTCAAGAAGCGCGAGTGGAAGGTAGTGAATACCCTCGTCACCCCAGCGCACGATCGGCACCCGGAGCAGGGCGGCCGGCATCCGAAAGTCCACAGCGACTCGCCGCTGGACCGCGGCGTCACTGACGAACTGAATCGTTTCCGTGCGGCGTCTGACCCAATCGCTCCACTGTGATACGAGCGCGAGCGTCTGGAATCCGTGACGGCGGTCTTCCTCGGAGATTGGGCCGATCGTCATTACGTAATCCAGAGATGCCGCTAGCTACAGAAAAGAGATGGAGAGTGCTTAGTGGCTTGTCGGCGGCCTAGCAGTGCATACCCATGCCACGGCGGAGCTCAACAGCGCGGTGATTACCGCGATCCAGGCCCCGGTGTCGTGATAGCGGGCATGCACCACGTAGAAAGCCAAGGCGAACGCAGCGATGGACAAAGCCACGGGCGGCACCACAAGCCAGCCGGCTCCGGCGCGGCTGGGCGCAGGCGCAGGCGCAGTCGCCGGCGCGCCCGACTGATGCTCTGCAGGCATCTCACCTGTCGTCATCGACCCTCCCCGCTCTCCGTGTGGCTGCCGCACATCGACATTGACGAGCGGCAGCGTACAGGAGCGGTGGCGTGAGCGGGTGGCTGCCTCGGTGCCGCGGGCGAGACGTAGTCGATGATCGTGAAGGGTCTGCTCGCCCTCAGCTAGCGGCAGTGCGCCGGCGGCGTGGAGCAAGACGCGGATGAAGCAGGGCGGTCGCGGAGGTTTCGGGGCCGTCTTCACGGCGGCGCTGACGCCCTCGTGGTCACGCGGCCCTCTAGCTAGCTAGCGCGCAGGGTGCTGTGGGTGAGCGCCCCCGCTGGGGTGCGGATGGGCGGCGGTTGGACGGACCGCCATGAGTGTGTCGGATGCCCTGCCCGGACCTGGTCGCAGGATGGGGAATCCCGGCTCGGGATCACGGTCGGCGACGCGATGACTTCGGAGCAGTCGACGCTCGCCATGCGAGCGGGTTGGTCTGGCGATAACGCGTCCCAGGTCGCGGGCAAATGTGTGATCAAGCATGCAACCTGGCGGGGACGAGCGGACTCGAACCGCCGGCCTCCTGCGTGACAGGCAGGCGCTCTAACCAACTGAGCTACGCCCCCAGGCAACATCTCTCAGTCTACGGCGGCGGACGTCTGTTCGCAACGGGCGAAACTGAGCCCTGGGGCAATTCCTGTCGCCGGGCTATCCATCGACGCGGAGTGGATGCGCCCGGATGCGCCTCTGCCCGCCCCGATAGTAGTCACGTGTGCTAGCCCTGCGTCGGGCAGAATGTGATGCAGTGCTCTGTCCGCATCCGCCGGTCAAGGCTGTTCGATCCGCCAGTTCGTGGTGGAGGCAGATACCGACTCCCAGTCGGTATGTCCCGCGTGGAGTGCTCGATGCAGTTGAGCTTATGCAGCTTGGCCGTAGCCTTAGTGAGGGCGCTAATGGAGACTGCGTGTCCACTGATCGTCGCATCCGCGACAACAAGGGTTGCCCTACCAGTCGAGCGAAGTACTCGATGTATCTCAGACAGGACTGAGCCAAGGTCTTCCACGTACTTAGCCAGCGTTCGGCTTGCTCGTGCGGACAACTCGCCGTCGACTGCGGCTGCCAAGATCGCCTCGTAGCGCGGTTGCCAGGCTACTCCACGTTCGGTGCCAATTGAGGTTCCCCGTAAGTCGCGGAGCTCCGCGATCGTATGCCCCATCCAAACCAAACTCATACGGTGCCCGCGGAGATAGTCGATGGCCTGCAGATATGGTGGCGAGGTCATAACCACGTCAACAGATCCCCTGCCAATTGGGAGCTTGCGGGCGTCGCCGAGTGCCAGTCTCAACCGAGCGCCAGGGGGCCGTTGGCGCCCGACTTGTCGATGGCGCTTGAGAACCGCCGCGACCGCCGTATCGAAACGCTCGATCGGGTCGAAGCTCGCGCACTCGCGAACGCGGTGAGGCCGACTATGCGACACATCTCGCGCCCTCGACGCACCCACATCTTTAGTGATGATCAGACGACTGAACGCGCACCACAACGGGTCGTGCAGTTCCGCTGGGGCCTCGGAAATCGCTGACGCCAGCGCACCGAGGCGCCACTGGGCCAAGCGATCAAACCAGAAGTTGATGAACTCTTGCGTTTCGCTGTCCGCGTGCCTCCACTCGCGGCCGGCGCCAGCGCGTGCTCGCTCTACAACCAGGCCCGCGGCATCCACGAAGCGCGTGCCATCGAGAACGCGGCCGGTCGTGCGAGCGATCATTACGGCCAAAGGGTCACTATCAAAGCCGCTCGCACTGTAGCCCTGCTGCGCAGCCAACACCGGGATGGTGCCGGAACCCATCATCGGGTCGAGCACGGTGAGCCCACCGTCAATCCGACGCGGGAGCCGCGCGAGCGCCAACTCTGGAGCCATGCGCGCCGGAAACGGATGCACGGGTAGCGCTGCCGTCATGCCCCTCCCGTGGGCTCCTCATCAAGCACCCGCTTGAACGCCCCAGCTATGTCGTCGCTCACCGGTTCAACGGTCGTCCGAAGCTCTGCAATTATGGACGGGATCGCAGCGTTGAGCGCAAGCTGATCGTCCTCGAACCACAGACCATCAATCGCGAGCGCCGCCAACCCTCGCAGTAGCCCTCGCAGCTCGCCGGTCGGGATGTCGATGCTGTACCTCAGCTTTAAGGCCGTGCTCAGCGCGGCCACGGTAATCGCGTCCTTGCCATCACTGAGCTCGCGCGTCAACTGCAGAATCTCGCGGATCGGCGGGGCGGTTTGTGTCTCTGCTGGCGCCGCACCAAGTTCCGCTAGCCACTGGGCCACGGCCACGGGCTTATGGTGCTCGAAAAGGGGCCGAATCGACTCGGGCGTTAGGCTCCGAAACGGAAACAGCTCGACGATTCGAGCCAGCTGCTCCACGGTCACTGGGGTGATCGCGTCGGTTTCGCAGTTCTCGACGATCGAGCTTTCCTCCGTGCTCGATCCCTGGAACCCCGGCGCGACTAGCAGCGAATAGTCGGCTCCTTGCGTCTTACGGTGCTTCCGGAGGGTCTGCGTGCCGGCAGTCGCGGCCTTGATCGCGTCCTTCTTGGACGATTTGGCATCATACGTCACAGTATAGTTGCGGCTACCACCGCCCTCTTGACGCGCTCCCAGGGGAGCCCGCGCCACTCCGTCGGGCGTTCCATTCCCGCTTACGCGTGTCACCTCAAAGCCCAGCAGTTCAAGCGCGTCGGCCACCGCGTCTTCAAGCTCCTCCTCCAAGCCCTTGGCATCCCGAAGTGCCCGCGCGACGACAGCCGCGGATCGGGGATGGATATTCACTAGCGCGCGCAGAAACTCGTCACGACGGTTCAATATCTTGTGGACTAGCGCTGGATCGAGATCCTCATCCACCATGTAGACCTGCGTCAATAGCTCTGTGACCCCCACAAGCCGTAGAGGCTCGGCGGCGCCGTGAACATCCAGGTAGTTACTCACGAACGGATGATCGGCGTTCACCACCGCGGCTCGACGATCGACGTCGTACTGCACCAGTGGCTTTTCATAGCCAAGCGGCTCAACCACGACCTGCTGCAATAGCGTGTCGTTGCTTTCGATGGCAGCGCCTGCCGTTGCCAATGCGTCCGCATCCAGGCGGAAAAGGTCAGCGACCGCGGTGTCGCCGGCAATCGCTCGCCGCAGGATCCTGCGCAGTGGGCCGGTCGAGAGGGCAAGCGGAGGCCCAGCAATCCGCTCGCTTGACGCGAGAAGGTCACCGTCCCCCTGGTCCTCTTTCTTGGACCGCCAACTTCTTGCCCGATTGAAAACCGCCAAAAGATACGCCTGGAGTTCCCGCAGTGCTGGCGACTCCTGAATACTCTCGCGTGGCGACGAAAGGCGGGAATCGAGGCCATCGGCATAAGTGTCCATGTGAAAGCGCGTGAGAACGCCATGGCTCAGCTCGACATCGATTCCGAAAGTCTCATCGTCGAGATTGATGAGGCGCTCGCGCACCTTCACGAAGAACCCGTGACTCCGGCCGCGCTCGTCAGATTTGCCACCTTTCAGGCTCTCGTCAAAGAGCTGCGCGCTCCCGCGCACAAACCCGGCGTGCAGCAGCTGAACACCAGGACGGCCCTGCTCGTCAATAGCAACCTTGTCCGCGTAGGGCCAGCCGTCAAGTTCCTTGTCCTTCTCGCCAACGACGAACTCCCATGGGGCCGCGCTGGTGGTCTTAGACGATTCGAGTTTCTCGGAGTTGAACCAGAGCGAGAACTCGTCGCTCAGCGGCAGGGCGGTTCGTAGAATCCAGCGCAACCGACCGAGTTGGATCTCACGGCCGCGTGGCTTGAGATCACTGAGAATGGCCGCGGTCCAACTCTCGGGCGCGTCGTCTCCGAACAGTACGTCAAGTACGGCGTCGCCTTCGAGCGCGGCAGCAAGAGTTGCGCGCGCCTGCTGCGAGTCCAGCGTCACGACGGTGAGCGACATCGGTTTGGGGTCGCTCATCTCGCCATGAGCTTGACTGTAGTCCATGGTGACTGCGCGGATGATGCCGCCCGTTCGACATACGTAGGTCAGCTTCTCTGCCAAGACATACGTGGCCAACTTCCCGATGCCGAACTTGCCGATTGGCTGCCGTCCGGCGTACATCACGGCGTCGGAGCCATCGTCAGCGCGCTTCGGCGAGACCCCAACCTGCCACAAGTCTCGCAAGCCTTGCAAGTCCATCGAGGCCCCGTCGTCAATCACTGCCAGATAAGCGGTGGCCTCGTCAAGAGAGGGTGGAACGCGCACCCAGACGCGACGCGCCCCCGCATCGTATGAGTTCGATACCAGTTCCTCGAAAGCCTTGTTGGGCGACGAGTACAGGCCCTCCGAGAAGCGATCGATGATCCCGTAGGAAATCCGGACCTCGATGGCGCCATCATCGGTACCTCCGGCGACAAACCCCGCGGGCTTGATGCGGAGGGCGGCCTCGGAGGCCTGTGCGGTGGTGTCGTCGATCGCCATGCTCATCTCCCACGATACGTCCGTTCGGTCCTATGCGCCAGCGTCGCCGACGATGCCCATGTCACGCCGACCACTTGGGCCGGCGCTCGTCTGCGGCTGCTCCGGCCAGTCTGGTGTAGCACTCGACGCGGCGGCAACGGTCATCGGCTCAAGCGTCCCGACGCCCAGCGCCGCCGCCAGCTCGGCGCCCGGCTCCGGAGCCGTGGCAGATCGTGAGGCGACGGCGCATCCTCAAGCTGCTGGATTCAGCTGGCCGGCACGAGCGAGGAGATCCAAGGTTGCTGATCCCCAGCGCTGCAACTCGGGCGTTGAGCTTGTCGAGGCTCGGGTTGCGCAAACCCGCGCTCAATGCCGGTGAGATAGGTCACGTGCAGCGCGGCTGCATCCGATCCTACGGCTCGACCGTCACGATCAACGTGAAATCCCCGACTCGCTCGATCCGTACGTGCCCGACGAGACCGCTCTCCGCAGGGTCGGTAGAGAAGTCGAGGCTGACGGTGCCGCGCATGCGGGGCAGGTCGAACAGGCCGTTGTACTCAGCGTCGCTGGCCATCTCGCCGATGCAGATCTCATCGAGATACAGGGACCCGACGGGAACCCACCCGGCTTTGGGGTCGCGGTCGCGCCGGGCGGGTTGCACCAGCAACCACTCGGCCTCGACCTGCGGGAGATCCGAGGCCCGGATCGGAATCAGTGGCGGTGCCCCGTCGAGCTCAAAGCTCATTCCGCCAGTCTCTGAGAGTTCGATGTAAACGTAGTTGTTTAGATCCGGCGGAATCTCAAAACGAATCCGGCCGTCCGGCAAGTGCTCATAGTCTTTGGCGAGCACATCAGCCGAGGCCGGACCAGGACCGTCCGTCGACACGCGCTCTGCGGCCCGATCCCAGCGATCTGCTAACTCTGCCGCACTGATTGCACCTGGTTCACCATCGACCATTCGCCTCCTTGCCATTACCGCTAACTGTCGATAATGCGCGCAATGGAGCCAAAAGTCAAGTCGTGACGCCGTCGACGGCGAGCATGAACGCTACCTTGACCGCGTGGGCGGCTCCGGTCCGGATCCGACCCGGGATTGTCGGCTTAATGCGTACACTGACTGCCGCATCGGTCCAGATGGCGTCAATGAGTCGGAAAGGAAGATCCGTTGGCATCGACCATTCGTAGGCGTCACCTGTCGCGGCCTCGTTCGTCTGATACTCGAAGTGTCGGGGATCTCTAAGTGTGATGAGATGTTCGTTCGCGGAGGCGATGATCGCGCCCGAGGCCACAACAACACCGGGCGCATGGCCCTGGTTGGCGGCGGACACCTCCGCCGAGACGTGGTGATGGTCACTTGGTGCGCTCGCCCAGACGACCTCCAGCACGACCCCGACGGCGTCGCTGCCGGACTCCTCTGCGAGCACAATAAAGCTGCACTGGACGGTGTCTCCGGGGCTGGCGTGGGTTTCCGGACGATAGTCATCGTGCAGCCCCTCCCCAGTCACGCATCGCACTGCGCTGTTCACGCTGATGTGCGTCTCCAGCGCTGCCGCGTCCTGGGTCCGGGTCATGAGGATTCGAAGGATGGCATCGAACGCTTTGGTTTCTTCGCGCTGCACGCCTCGGACGTCCGGATCGCTGTGCAAGGTCTCGATGGTCCACGGCCGACCCGCGCGCTCTTCTTTGAGTGCGCTGCGCCGCAGCATGATGTGGGGGATCTGCTGCCAGGGATCCTTTCGCCGGTAGACCATGTCAAGCAGCTGCTCGCGCCGCTCCCACTCATCGAACGCCGCACTCGGCTCGTCGGGCATCGCAGAGGACAGCGCCGCGAGTGCGTGTTCCAGCGCATCGACCAGGAGTGCTGCCTTGATGTGCGGTGGGTCACCCGGTTCCCCAAAGCGCCGTAGCAACGGCGCTACGGCGGGCGTCGGCGCGGGGCTCAGCAAGTCATCGACGGTCCGGTTGGTCTTGGCGACGGCAAGGAGCGCCCGATTTAGGGCGCGGCGCGTCTGGGGGGTTGTCCAATCACTGTCCAATGGGTGTCCTGGTTTGGGCTCGCGTCCGCTCCCATTGTTTCAGCCATGCCCAGCATCGAAGACCGGGCCGAAAAAGGAAGTCCGCATGTCCCAACTCGTCCGCTACACCCCAACCGCCGCCGGGCAGGCGCGTGTCATCCGCCAGCCCCGCGCCGTTACCCGCGCCTGCGATGTAGCTAGGGCCGACGCGCAGATCGTGCGTGCTCGAATCGCCGGACGTGCGCTGGCGACGGCCGCGGCCTTGCAGTCGACAGCGGCACTCAGCCACCTTGAGGCCGCGCTTTCGACCGACGAGGTCGTTGCCCGTCGTCTCGGCGCGATCATGCAGGTCGCCGCGACGGGCATGGCCTTCGATATTGCGAGCCTCAGTTTCGAGGCATGAGATGGGAGCTGTCTTGGAAGCAGTGCTCGCCGTGTTCGGACTCGCCGTCCTGGTCGCGCAAGCCGCCAGACCGTATCTCGAGGATGCGGGCTACGACCTGGTCACGGATCCGGCCGCTGAGGCGCTTGAGTCGATCGGCGAGCGGCATCAGGCGGCGGACGCTGCGATGCGCCAGGCCGCTGGAAAGGAGTTGTGATGCGCGGCCCAGATCTGACCACCGCTGAGCTGCTGACCTACCTGGCGCGCCGGATTGAGCGCTACGAGCGCCTTGACCTCTCACGTAGGCAGGCGATCCGTTTGCTTGCAGACGAGCACAAGATCGACGAGACGAAGCTCACGGCATTTCTCGACCGGTTCAACAACGTCGCGAGCGTACCGGCGTGAGCCGGTTGTTCACGCAGGCCTGCGGCGCCCTCATCGTGATCCTGCTGCTGCCCGAGATCGCTCGGGCAGCAGCAGACGCGATTCCGGTTCTGATCAGCGTGATCGTCTTCCTCGGCATCGCGCACCTGGCGTGGCCGAGTTCGCGCCGTCGCAGGTGAAGTCGCATCCGACCGGAGTCGGGTGGCCCAGGCCCACGACGCGCGTTGGTACGACGGCGCGATTCATCCGGTGGGCGTGGTGTACCAAAACGCCAGCTCCTTGCTTGCAGGTGTCCACATATGGACAGAAACTGGAGTTATGAAGTTGAGTAACCCGTCCAACGATGAACAGCAGGTTCAACCGCCGATCGAACCGATGCCGGATGCTCGCGAGCGCCTGATTGATTGGCTTGCCCAGGCGATCGTGCGTCGGCTGCTCGCTGAGGACGAGGAGCGCCAGGCGGCGGAGCGGGCTGGCGGTGATGAGGGGGCGGATGTTTGATGCCCTCATCGCGGTCGCCGGGCTTGGCAGCGCCTGCCTGGGTTCGGTGCTGGCGGTCCGCCGGGTCGCGGCTGCGGGCGATGCCGCCGGGCGCGTGCAGTTTGACCTGAGCTTCCCCCGCGAGTTTGGCGAGGACGCGGCCGCAGCCCTGGTGGCGGGATTCTCGGGCCTGACGGTCAGCCGCTGGCGCGAGGCGATCGGCCAGCCGGCGCTGGTCTTCGAAGTCTCCGCCACCGCGGACGGCGTCACGCACACGGTGCAAGCGCCCGCGGGCTACGTCGCGGTCATCGCGGCGCAGCTCAACGCCGTCGGCGTCCGTTACGAGGTGACTTCGCCGGGTCCGCGGACCGTGGCCGCCGCCCACGAACTGCGGCGCAGTGATCCACTGCGCGAACTCGATGTAGGCGCTGGCGGCACAGTCGCAACCGGCCTGCTCGCCGCGCTGCAACCGCTGCGCCTCGGGGAGCGGGTGGCCTACCAGTGGATCATCGCGCCGACGTTCGTCAACTACGTCGCAGACGACGTCGGCATCCTGCCGAGATCGCCGCGCGCGCAAGCCACTGCCGGCATTCGCGCGTGGGAGCGCGAGGCCGCGTTCAACGTCTGCTTGCGCGTGGGCGTCAGCGCCGGCAGCCAGACGCGTCGACGCGAGCTGTCGCGCGGATTGCTCGGGGCGCTCCATCGGTTGCGCGGCGCGGGTCCGACCCTGCGCGTGCGCCCGCTCCCTGCGCCGCTCACGCGATCTCGGTTTCGGCGCGCGGTACAGCCGATCGTCGCCTGGCCGGCGGTGCTGCGCGCCTCCGAACTGGCGCTGGCCCTGGCCCTGCCGATTGACACGCCCATCCTTCCGGGCGTGCGCACCGGCGGCTGTCGGGTGCTGGCACCGGCCGCCGAGATTTCCCGCGTGGGTCGCGTACTGGGTGAGTCCAACTTCCCTGGCCTGGCGCGGCCACTCGCGATCGGTCCGGTCGAGATCACCCGGCACTGTCTGGTCAACGGCCCGACCGGGGTCGGCAAGTCGGTGCTGCTGCAGCACGCGATCCTCAGCGACA
>JBKJQX010000049.1:0-6155 GCA_046594875.1 Vicinamibacterales bacterium | reverse complement strand
GGGGACGGGTGTCGATCTGTGGAAAACTCGGTTTACGGCGTCGAGTTTTCCACAGATCGACACCCGTCCCCTTTCTTTCTGGTTCGCCACGCCGGGACGCCCGTCTCGATCGAGACGGGCGTCCCGCCCCTTGCGCCCGGCGCGCGCGTGATCGCGCTGGCCGGCATCGCCGGCCCGGCGCGATTCACGCGCCGCGTCGAAGACGCGGGCTACGTGGTCGCCGAGGCCTGGGGCCCCGGCGACCACCACCGTTACACCCGTGCGGACGTCGCGCGCCTCGCGCGCGATGTCCGCGCGCGAGGCGCCGCCGGCGTCCTCACCACAAGTAAAGATGCCGTGCGCCTGCGCGCCCTGCGTCCGTTGGCAGTGCCCGTCTACGAGTGGCCCATGCGCGTCACCATCGAACCCGCAGCCGAATTTGCCGGGTGGCTGGCGGCGCAAGTCCAGGCCGCTCGCGCAAAGTCCGGCCACTCGTCGGCGGTGCCGGCGTGAGTGCGCGGGCACTGCGGCATCGCCTCGAATACGGGATCGTGGTCGTCGTTCGGGCCATGGTCGCGCCGTGGCCCGACCGGGCCGTCAGCCTGCTTGGGACCGGCATCGGTCACATCTTCTGGGCCATCGATGCCGGCCATCGGCGCCTCGCCATTCGACAGTTGCAGGCCGCGTTCCCATCAAAACCGCCGGCGGCGTGCCGTGCCATCGCCCGAAAGACATTTGCGCACTTCGGCCGCTCGCTGACGCTGCTACTCAAATTCAGCACATTGAGCCCCGAGCAGATCCGCGCCCGTGTGAGTTTTGAGGGTGAGGACCGTGTGCGCGAGGCACTGGCCGCCGGCCGTGGAGTCTTGCTGATCACCGGGCACTTTGGTCTCTGGGAGGTGTTCGGGCTCGCCCACCCGATGGTCCTGCCGCCGATGTTCGTCCTGGCGCGAAAGCTCGATAACCCGCAATTGCAGACCCTGCTCGAACGGACGCGTACGCGCACCGGCAATCAGGTGATTTACCGGCGCGGCGCCCTGCGGCGAGTGCTGCGCGCGCTGGGTGCCGGCGACGCCGTCACCATTCTGATCGACCAGCACATTCAGCCGGCCGACGCGGTGTCGGTTCAATTCTTCGGACGACCCGCCGCCACGACCTCGGCTGTCGGCGCGTTGGCCATGCGCACTGGCGCCGCAGTGATCCCGATTTTTGCGATTCCGTCGCCCGACGGCACCTGTCGCATCGTCTACGAACATCCCATCGAATTGCCGCGCGCGGACGCCCCGGACCCGGTCGTCGAGCTCACACAGCGCTGCACGGACGTCCTCGAGATGTACGTGCGGCGTCAGCCCGAACTCTGGCTCTGGATGCACCGGCGATGGCGCGACGATGAGCCGCCCGTGGCAGGCATGTTTCCCCGTGCCGAAGGAGAGAGTTCGTCGTGAGCGGGGCAGCGCAATCCCGCGCCCGTCGCGTCGTCGTACGCGCGCCGAATTGGCTCGGTGACACCGTACTGGCCCTGCCGGCCATGGCGGCGCTGCGCAAGCACTTTGCCTCCGCGTCGTTGACGGTGGCCGCTCCTCCCGCCGTGGCGGCGCTGTTCCGCGAAGACACTGGAGTGCGGCCTGATGCCGTTCTGGTGCTGCCGGCTTCGCCCCGTGATGCGGTGGTGGCGCTGCGTGAGGGCGCCTTTGACCTGGGCATTCTGTTCCCGAACTCATTCCGGTCGGCGTGGTCACTGCGCCGGGCCGGCATCGCGCAGCGATGGGGCATCGCCCGCAGCGCACGGGGATGGTTGCTGACGCGTCGCAGTGTCCACGGTCCGACGGGCGCGCACCATGCCGACTACTACCGCGGCCTTGTTCGCGGACTGGGGATTCCGTGTGATGACCTTCCCCCGATGCTGGCGGCGTCGACCGGGAGTCTCACGGCCGCTGCGCTCCTGCTTTCGCGCGCCCGGGTTCCGCTGGACGCGCCGCTGGTGGGTGTGGCGCCAGGCGCCGCTTACGGCCAGGCGAAGCAGTGGCCGCCCGAGCGGATGGCCGCCGTGATGGCGCACCTGGTGCGCGAGCACGGTGTCACTTGTGTGGTGGTGGGTGCCGCACACGACCGCCCCAGTCTGCGTGCGATAGAATCCTGGCTCCGATCGCACGCGCCCGAGACGCAGTCACGTGTGCTGGATCTCGTGGGCCGAACCGATCTCGGCAGTCTGGTGGGAGTGGCATCGAGGTGCCGTGTGTTTGTGTCCAACGACTCGGGAGCGATGCATGTGGCCGCCGCGCTCGGGCGGCCGGTGATTGCGCTGTTCGGCCCGACCGACGAACGCGCGACGCGTCCACTCGGCCGCGGTGCGGTGTTGACGGCTGATGTGTTTTGCCGCCCGTGCCACCTCCGCGATTGCCCAATTGATCACCGCTGCATGAAACGTATCGATGTGGAGACGGTGGTGGCCGCCGTGTCGCAACACCTTGAGCGGCCAGCGCCGGAAGGGGTGTCGTGAGTCGCCAAGCCGTGTTCCTCGATCGCGATGGGACGATGATCGACGAGGTCGGGTATCTCGATCGGCGTGACGACGTGCGGTGGTTTCCGTGGACGATGGATGCGATCCGTCTGCTGAACCGCGCCGGATACCTCGTGTGTGTGGTGACCAATCAGGGCGGCATTGGATTGGGGTTGTTCGACGAACCGTTTGTGCACGAACTGCATGCCTCGCTTGATGCCACTTTGCAAGCGTCCGGGGCCGTCGTGGATGGGTGGTTCCTCTGTCCCCATCATCCGCGGGCAGTTGCGGCGGAGATGCGCGGGCCGTGCGCGTGCCGAAAGCCCGGCCGCGGCATGATCGATGCGGCGTGCGCGCGCTGGGACATTGATCTGGCCCGGTCGTGGGTGGTTGGGGATCGCGACATTGATGTGATGATGGCCGCCGCCATTGGCGCGCGGGGTATTCTGGTGCGGACCGGCCACGGTGAACGCGATTTGCGAAAGCCGGATCTGAGTCTGCCCGTGGGAACGCCGGTGGTGATGGATCTGATGGAAGCGACGGTGCTGATCCTCGCGGAAGGAGAGCGGCGCACATGACCCGCGAAGAGACACAGCGATACGCGGACCTCATCTCCCGTTTTTCACGTGCCCGTGTGGTCGTGGCCGGGGATCTCATTGCCGACGAGTTCCTGTACGGACAGGTCGAGCGGGTCTCGCGCGAAGCGCCGGTGCTGATCCTCAAATACGACACGACTGAAGTGCTGCCGGGCGGTGCCGGCAACGCGGCCAACAACGTGGTGGCATTGGGTGCGCGCGTGCAAGTGGTGGGTGCAGTGGGCCGAGATGATGCCGGTCGCCGCCTGCTTGAGGCCATGCCCGCGCGCGCGAATACGCGTGGCGTGGCGCGGGTGCGGGGTTATGTGACGCCCGTCAAGACGCGGGTGCTGGCGGGCGGCGTACATTCGGCCAAGCAGCAGGGGGTGCGCATCGATCGCGCTGGCCAGGTCATGTCGGCCAGACAGCGCGCGGCGGTGGTGCGCCGCGTTGAGGACGCGTTGGCGGCCGCCCTCGCCAACGCCGACGTGGTGATCGTGTCCGACTATGGGAGTGGCCTGTATACGCCGGAGCTTATCGCGCGCGCCGAGGCCAAGGCCGCGGCACGCGGCGACCGGCTTCGTCCCGGCGCAAAAGCTTTGGTGGACCCCGCGTACATCGGGCGCGTGCCGATGATTCTGGTGGACTCCAGGTACGGCCTCGCCGGATTTCGCGGCGTCACGGCATGCACCCCCAATGAGCCGGAAGTTGAGGCCTTGCTGGGCGTGTCGATTGGTGATGACCCGGCGGCCCTTGAGAAGGCGGGCCGCACGTTGCTGCGCAAGTTGCAGTCGAGAGCCGTGCTCATCACGCGGGGCAGCCGTGGCATGGCATTGTTTGAGCCCGGCCGTCCGACCGATCACATTCCCATTGTCGGGTCCGATCAAATCGCGGATGTGACCGGCGCCGGCGATACGGTGATTGCCACATTCGGACTGGCACTGGCCTCGGGAGCGACGTTTGGCGAGGCGGCGCGTCTGGCCAACTACGCGGGCGGCCTGGTGGTCATGAAACGCGGTACCGCCACAGTCTCGGCCGCCGAACTCCTGGCCGCGACGTGCTGACCGAAACTGATCTCCTCGCGCAGATTGCGGCCGACCGGCGAGCCGGGATGATCGTCGCTTTCGCGAACGGCTGTTTCGACCTGTTGCACGTCGGGCACGTGCGCTACCTGCAGGGCGCACGGGCGGAGGGGGATCGTCTGGTGGTTGCGGTCAACTCCGATGCGTCAGTGCGTCGGCTGAAGGGCGAGGGGCGCCCGATTCTCAATGAGAAGGCGCGTGCGGAGTTGGTCGCGGCGCTGGCCTGCGTCGACTACGTGGTGGTATTCGACGACCCCACGGTGGACCGGCTGTTGACGATGCTCGAGCCGGACGTGCACTGCAAGGGAACTGATTACACCGTGGATACGGTGCCCGAACGTGACACCGTGCGTGCGTACGGGGGACGCGTCGCCATCGTGGGCGATCCGAAAGACCACTCCACCAGGGCGCTGCTCACGAAGCTCGCCGGCTCCGCGCCGGAATGACCATGCGGGCGCCCGAGCGGATTCTGGTGGTGCGCCTCGGATCGCTCGGCGATCTCATTCATGCCCTGCCGGCTGTCGCCTCGTTGCGGGCCGCGTGGCCCACTGCGCAGATCGACTGGGTGGTGGAGCAGGCCCATGCCGAGTTGCTGACACTCGTGCCCGACCTGTCCAGGGTCATCGTGCTCGGACGCCGCACAGCAGGCGGATGGTGGGCGGCGATTCGGGAATTGCGGGCCCGCCGATACGATATCGCGATCGATCTGCAGGGGTTGGTGAAATCTGCCGCCCTGGCGCGAGGGTCGGGGGCCGGGCGCGTGGTGGGCTTTGACCGGGCCGCGCTCCGCGAACCCGCAGCGCGGTTGTTTTATACCGAGCATGTGGTCGTCGGTGAGGGGCGCCACGTCATCGAGAAGAATCTCGCCCTCGTGCGTGCGTTGACTCCGGGGCCCCAGGACCCCAGGACCTCGACGCCGATGGTCCGTTTCCCGCTGTCCGAGGCGGCGTCGCCGGCGCTGGACGCCTTGCGCGCGCAGGGGATCGCCGACTTCGCCGTGATTAATCCGGGTGCGGCCTGGCCGAACAAACGGTGGCCGCCGCCGTTGTTCGGCGAAGTGGCGCGCGTCATTCGGTCCACGTACGGCTGGACGCCTGTCGTCTTGTGGGGGCCGGGCGAGCAGGCCATCGCGCAGGCGGTGGTGGACGCATCCGCGGGCTCAGCCGTGTGCGCGCCGGCGACGACGCTGGCCGATCTGGTGGCCATCGCCCGCGCCGCGAAGCTGTTCGTCTCCGGCGATACGGGCCCGTTGCATATCGCCGGCGCCACCGCCACGCCCATCGTCGCGCTCTTTGGCCCAACCACGCCGGCGCGTAACGGTCCGTGGGATGATCGAGACGTGTCCATCAGCCGGTACGACTCGTGTGACTGCCACTACAAACGTCAGTGCCATCGACAGCCCACGTGGTGCCTTGGCGATGTGACTGTTGATGAAGTGACGCGGGCCATTGCCCGGCGCATGGGAGCCGCCTGATGCTGACGCGATTGGCGCGGTGGCGCGTGCCGCTGGGGTTCCTGTCGTTTGTGGGTGCGTTCTGGTTGGCCACACCGACGGTCCGGTCGGTTCTGGCTGGCGCGGCGGTTGCGCTTGTCGGCCAGGCGTTGCGTGTGTGGGCGGCGGGTCACATCGAGAAAGGCGCCGAAGTGACGCGGTCGGGGCCGTACCGCCTGATGCGACACCCGTTGTACGTGGGGTCGGCCATCATGGCGATCGGGTTCGGCATTGCTGCGGCAAGCATTGGGACGGCGATCCTGGTTCTTGCATATTTCCTGGTCACGTATGTGGCAGCGATGCGTTCGGAAGAAGCGACCCTCGACAAAAGATTTGACGGCGAATACGCGGCCTATCGGGCCGGCCGCGCTGGGGAGGTGGTGCGCCGGTTCAGTGCACAACGGGCCTTTGGCCGTAATCGCGAGTATCGCAGCGTGGCCGGCCTTGTGTGCGTATTTGTCCTGCTCTGGTTGAGTGTCTAGCCTCGTGGACCCCGGACTCTGGACTCTGGACTCTGGACTCTGGAC
>JBKJQX010000045.1:0-8079 GCA_046594875.1 Vicinamibacterales bacterium | reverse complement strand
GAAACTGGGCAAGTGTCAGAAAAAGACGTGGGGGGTCTTTTTGATGGTGGGGTGGACAAAAAGACACCCGACGTCTTTTTCTCTTTTTCCGCCCGTGAGACACTGCCGTCTTGTGCTGACCCTTCGATTCCGGCTCGGTCTGGCCTTCGTGGCGACTCTTGGACTGGGCGCCGGCGTGAATGTGGCGTCGGCCGCGCAGGGCCCGTCGGCCGGGCAGGCCCTGCTCGACGTGCCCTACGTGACCCAGACACCGGAACTGTGCGGCGGCGCCGCGGTGGCGATGGTGATGCGGTACTGGGGTGAACGTCAGATTTTCGCCGAGGACTTCGCCGCACTCGTCGTCCCCAGCGAGCGCGGCATTCCGACGGGTGCGCTGGCGGCCGCCGTGCGCGACCGTGCATGGCGCGCCGTGGTGCTGCCCGTCGCCGCTGACAGCGGCCGCACCCGCATCCGGGCCGAGGTTGACCAGGGCCGGCCCGTCATCGCCCTGATCGAAGTGACCCCCCGCACCTACCACTACGTTGTCATCGTCGGCGCCACCGGTGAGCAGGTGGTGCTGCACGATCCGGCACGGGCGCCGTTTCGCGTGATGCCGTGGGCCGAGTTCGATCGTGCGTGGGCGGCGGCGAACCGGTGGCTGTTGCTGATCCTGCCGCCTGAGGGGACGCGTCCGGCCTTGCCGCCCCCCGCGACACGAGCCGAGGCCACCGGCGTCACGTCACCGCTGAGCCCCTGTGACGCGCTCGTCGCACGGGGCGTGGAACTGGCGCGAAGTGGTGACGCCGCAGCGGCCGAGCAGGCCCTGGTGGCGGCCACCGCCATGTGCCCGAATGATCCCGCCGCCTGGCAGGAACTGGCGGGAGTGAGATTCACCGAGTCACGGTGGGCCGAGAGCGAACGGTTGGCCAGCATGGCCGTGCGACTGGCACCCAGCAACGAGTACGCGCGGCGGCTCCTCGGTACCAGTCGTTACCTCCTTGGGGATGAGGTCGGCGCTTTGGCTGCGTGGACGCCCCTGGGCGAGCCGCATATCGATGCGATCGACGTGCGGGGGGCCGAGCGCACCCGACACCCCGTGGTGGTGAGAGCCACGGGGCTGCAGCCACGCCAACTGCTGACGGCCGACGTGTTCGAGCGGGCGCGGCGAAGGCTCGACGCGCTGCCGGTGGTGTCGCGTGCGAGGCTGCAATATGAACCGCTCGATGCCGGCCTGGCCAGGGTCGAAGCGGTGATCTCGGAGAGGCCTGTGGTGCCGTGGGGTTGGCGGCCGCTGGCGACCCTCGGCATTCGCGCTGCGGTCAGTCGCGAAGTGCGCGTGGATGTGGCCGGCGCACTTGGATCCGGCGAGTTGGCGGCCTTCGCGTGGCGATGGAAATCGGCGCGGCCGCGTGTGGCCTTCAGCCTGGCGGTTCCGTCCCCTCAATGGATTCCCGGCGTGGTCTCAGTAACGGGTTTGTGGGAACGGCAGTCGTACCAGACGCCTGCGACGACGGCCACTGGTGCCGGACCGCTGGTGGAATCGCGTCGCCGTGTCGGTGTGTCGTTTGCCGATTGGGCCACGGGCCGGATCCGATGGCAGGGTGGCATCGCGATGGATCGATTTGATTCGCGCGGGCATCTGGGGTTGGACGCGGGACTTGAGTTCCGTCTGGCCGGCGATCACGTCGCGCTTGGCGTGCTTGGCGGCGGGTGGGCCGCGCTCTCGGGCGGCGATCAATTTGCGTCAGGGCGGGTGCGAGCCGCATGGCGATCGACGATGGAGCCGAATGCGCCATTGTGGACGGGCGCTGTGGCGCTCTCAAGCGCCGACCGGGCGGCGCCGCTTGCGCTGTGGGAAGGGGCCGGCGGCGGGCAGGCGCGTTCAGGTCTGCTTCGCGCCCATCGGCTTGTGGAAGACGATGTGGTGACGGGCGAGGCGTTTGGGCGGACGTTCGCGTATGGCACCACGGAATATGCGGTGCCGGTTGGCCGTGTGATGGCTGGTGCGATCGCCGTGGCAGGCTTTGTGGATGCGGCGCGTGTGTGGCATCCGCTTGATGCGTCCAGCCGCACGCGGCTGTTTGTGGACGCGGGTGTTGGCCTGAGAGTCAGCGTGGCGGGGCGCACGGAAGTGTTGCGCATCGATGTGGCGCACGGGCTTCGCGGGGGTGGCACCCGCGTGTCATTCACCTGGGGACGCGCGTGGCCGTGGTAACGCCAGCGCGGGTGGTGTGCCATTTGGGACAGCGCCCCCAGGCGCGGTTCGATAACGTCATGCTGTCCTTCTGGCGCGCCTGCCAGGCGTGACGTCTCAAGGAGTGAGTATGCGTATTCGAAACGTTTCTGCAGCATTGGCCCTGTCGTTGTTCGTGTGGAGTTCGCCGGCATTGGCGCAGCAGCGTCACGTTGTTTCACCGGCAGAGATGCGACAGGCAGTGGCCGGTCAGGCAAAGATCGATCAGCAGAACCGCGAAGCGGTGGTTAGTGTGCTCAAGCGGACCCAGGTGAGTGAAGTGGCGAGCCGGCTTGGTTTGACCGTGTCGCGCGCCGAAACGGCCGTGGCCACGCTCAACAGCGTCGATCTCGCGCAGGCGGCGGATGCCGCGCGCCAGGCCGAGACCCAGCTCTCAGGCGGCAATACGGTGGTGATTTCGGTGACCACGTTGCTGTTGATCCTGATCATTGTGCTCCTGGTCGCGGACTGATAGGATAAGGGTTCCTTGACGCGGGGTGGAGCAGTCCGGTAGCTCGTTGGGCTCATAACCCAAAGGTCGCAGGTTCAAATCCTGCCCCCGCAACCAACATTTGAAAAGGGCTTACAGGAGATTCCTGTAAGCCCTTTTTTTGTTTTATTCAGCAGCCAACGTTGGATAGGCCTTCGTTATGGCCCGCGTGACCTTCGCGTGCGAGAAACCTCGTGCGCAGCACCGGCCGTAGGCCGCGGCTTCAGCCGCGCCAATTTGGCCTGCTTCCTCGTTTGCATCATCGCTCCGGCGGGCCTCGCTGAAGCGCTTCGCGCGAAACCGGGTGGATCGTGCTGGCGTGCGGTGCTGCGGACGAATGGTGCTGGTGGCGCTGATTCGCGACGCGGCCGTCGCCACGCGCATTCTGCGGTCTTTGGGTCTGCCGGATCAGGTGCCGGTGACGCGCGCGTGCCGGGCGCCGCCGCTTCCGTGGGACACCGATGTCGAAGCGGAGCGATCCGCCCCAGGTGATCTGCGACTGTATGACCGTGTGGCCCTCCGGGTGTCCGTTGCCGAGCACGCTCTTCGAGTCGGCGATGTGGCCACCTTGGTTGACTTCGTGGAGCACCCCTCGTCCGGCCCTCGTGGTTGTGTGCTGGAACTGTTCAACGCACTCGGCGAGTCGATTGGCGTCGTGACGGTTCCCGAGCTTGCGGCCGCCACTATCATCGCTAAGTCACCTTTCAACAGGATAGCCAGGGCCTCAGCCGTTCGTTTGGATTGGGGGGGAGGCACCAGTGTCGATCTCCCTGTCGTCGGCCTGGAATATCTCACGAGCCCAGCCGCGCGAGGACCTCCTCGATCTGCGGCAGTACGACGTCGGGACCACGGAGCGCGATATGGCCCACGGGAGCGTTCGCGATCATCTCTTCTTTGAAGTCGTTGCCCAGGGCGTTATCGCGAATGTGCCGCCCGAGGGCACGGTCAATATCAGCCGTGTCGTCGTTCGCAAAAATACACCGCAGGTGACGGCCCCGGTTGATCGCCGTCCGAAGGAGATCGAAGAAGCTGTCGTCGCTCAGGCTCTCGACATAGGTCTCGGCGAATGATTTCAGGGCCGCAGGATCGTTCGTGAATTTTTCGAACGCGCGGACGAGATAGTCGTGCACAATGAGCCACTCGTTCAGGTTGTCGGCATACGCCGACATGCCTCGGAGCCTGCTGAAGGTGTCGGCCGGGTCACCCGTCAGACGGCACAGGGGGCCGCTCATTCGGCCCTCGCCCGGCACCACCGCCGGTCCCAGCAGCACAAGGCCATCTGGCCGCAGGCCTTCGCCCAGCGGTGAGGCGACGATCCGCAGTAGTTGATCCGCTCCGGAGGAGTGGCCCACAAGGACCAGTGTCTTCGGTGCGATGGTGCGGTGAATGTCTTCGATCAGGAAGCCGGCCAGCCGGTTGTGATCGGCATAGGGAAGGGCCGGCCGCATCCGCGCCACCGGCGAGAATCCATACAGCGAGAGGGCGACCGCCCGGTACGACGTGTCTCGCAGGACTTCCGCGAAATCGCGTTGGTCAGTGCCGATGCCGTGCAGGCAGATCAAGAGCACGTCGGAACGCCGTTCGTTGTCGAGGTAGGTCATGTGGTCGCCGATCATCCGCGGAAGGTGGACAGACAGGGTGCGCACCTGTTCCGTCGTGATCCTCATTCGATGTTCGACCAGTGACCCATGCGAGTCCGCCGGCGCTGGAAACGCCGGCAGAGCGGCCGTCACGACGCCGGTCCGGAGGTCCTCGAGTTCGTTGAACACATCCCGCGCTGTCTGCATGCGCCGCTCGACCTTCTTCTCCAGACACCGCCGGATGACGCGAGCGAAGTCTGCGGGCAGGTCGGGACGCACTTCCGTCAACGGAGCCGGAGTCTCGTGGAGGATGGCCGAGGAGAGGCCGAGCGTGCTGTTGGCGACGAACGGTCTCTTGCCTGCGGCCAGTTCGTACAGAATGACGCCGATCGCGAAGACGTCGGCCCGCGCATCGACCGCGCGCCCCTCCAACTGCTCCGGTGCCATGTAGGGGACGGTCCCCATCATCTGGCCTCCACCCTCAACGACCTTCGTCTCGAGCGTGGTGCCATTGATTAACTCCATCGCCATGAATCGCACGGCGCCCTCGTCATGCAACCCATAGATGGTCGCGATGTTGGGATGTTCCAGCGAGGCGAGCGCCCGGGCCTCCCGCTCGAAGCGCGCGGTACGTTCGGGATCGTTGGAATGGGTTGCCGGGAGGAACTTCAGCGCGACATCACGGTCGAGCTTGAGGTCGCGTGCGCGATAGACCTCGC
This sequence comes from Vicinamibacterales bacterium, assembly GCA_046594875.1. Classification (GTDB taxonomy): domain Bacteria; phylum Acidobacteriota; class Vicinamibacteria; order Vicinamibacterales; family SCN-69-37; genus SYFT01. Next base: position 3,078 of record JBKJQX010000045.1, on the reverse strand, counting down.
CCATCCCGCCTTTGCCGAGAAGCGCGGTGACCGTGTAATGCGCGAAGGTATTTCCGATCAAGGGTTGGTTCAGCTTATCGCAGTGGCCGAGTCGATCACATCTTGTATTGGCAGGTGCCACACTGACCAAAGTACGCCAAAGAGGCCGGAGCCGCGGATGAATCCGAATCGGCTTTTCCAGGCTGTCGAAGGCGTACCCGCGCCAACCCAGCTCTTCAAACGCGCTTAACCCGGTCTTCTCTCTCGCGGGCACCTTCGCCAACCCGCTCACCGTAAAGACGACACCGAGGGTCACGAGCGCCCATCGAAGCCCGCCCTCAGGCAAAGAACATGGCGGCCACCAGACACGGGCCAGCAAGGCGGTGCCAATTACCGGTCAGACGTCGTCGATGAGGACCCGGGACATTCTGCATGTGCTCTCCTCGCCAACACCCTCGGGACTGTCAACTGACAAGTCGAGAGAAACAGAAGTTGAGCATCGCCGTCAGCGGAGCGCTATTCCCTCGCAGCCGGCTGCGGAGCGCGGCGCCCTCCCAGCAGTCCACCAGCAGGTTGGCCATGCGTCGCGTGTCGGAACCTGTCGGAATGTCCCCCTGCGCCCGCGCATGCTCCAGACAGACAGCAATCCGGGTGGCGATCTCCGAAAAGCACGCCTCGATCTTCAGCCTGAAAACTTCGCTCACACCCGAGAGTTCCTGCCCAAGCCCGCCAAGAAGGCAGCCCAGGTAACCCTCCTTCCGATAGGCCTGTTGCGTCATCTCAAAGAACCGACGGACACGCTCCAGCGGAGGACGACCCTCGTCTCCAAGACACACGTCGAGGCCCGCATGCACCTGCTGCATGTACTGGTCGATCACCTGCAGCGCAAAGTCTTCCTTGTCCCTGAAGTGGTGGTAGAACGAGCCCTTCGGCGTCGCCGTGGCGTCAAGCAGCGCCTGAACTCCAAGATCGTTGAAGCCCTGCTCCAGAAGCATGACCAATCCCTGATCGAGTAGTCGCTGTTTTGTGGGATGGGCCGTCGGCATCGCGAATGACCACTCTACCCGGATTGTTGTCAGGAACCCGTCAGCCCTTGACCTTCTCAATCATGTGGTCAATCACCAGGCTGTGCTCGCGCTGGGGACTGAACATGACGATATCGGCATCGGCGTCGACCCTGACGTTGTGCCCGGGTGGCCAGTAGAACAGATCATTGGCGTTCACCGTCTCCTGCCCGCCGGTCGCATCGGTCGTCGTCAATTGGCCACGCAGGACGAACCCCCAGTGTGGGCACTGGCAGAGGTTGCCCTCCAATCCCTGAAACAGCGGAGTCGTATCGACACCCGCAGCAAGAGTGAAGTACTCGCCGCTGATCGTCCCGAATCCACTCACGTCGCCAAACTCTGTCCGCTGACGGATCACGGCGCCCGGAATCTCCATCTTGATATCGATGTTGTCTTTCGCCACTCGCATGGTTGCTCCTCCCCCAGGTGAATCGATCAAGACTAGACCGAATGGTCTAGTGTTTTAACGATACCTGCTCGAGGGGTAAGGCGTCAAACAAGGCAGTAATGTGTACCGACCGCCGTGCTTCGATAGGAGCAGCAACTGAGGCTCGACGACACGATTCAGACATACGTGCCTGAGTGTCCAGCGTCGGATAAGGGGCGTGATGTTTGGGACCCGTGCCCGTCCCGTCATCCACGGCCACTCCTGGCGCTCGAGTTCGCGACCCTTCCTCCAAACGTAGTCCCAGGCAGGCGGGGCGTTGCGATTGTGGATGAATCGCCCGAGACGCCGACGCACGGTGTCGAGGTATATGGTGCCCAAGTTGTCGCCTGCGTCGGCGATCCCCCGATGATAGGCACGGACCGCCAGATCGAGGTCCCCGCCGGCTTCGTCGAGCATCAACGACATCCAGATGGCGACAAACCGGGTGGCCATCCACGGATTGTCGTACGCGACATCCGTCGGCCCCACGTCGATGATCCCCTGCGCATGCAACTGGCGCAGGCGCTCGCGCGCGTACTGGGATGCGCCGCCCAGACCAAGGTCGCGACTCCCGTCACGGTTCACAAGCAGCGCCCGATGGTCGAACCACGACTCGGACATGACGATGGCCGCCAAAGTATCGGCCACCACGTCGGGGAGCAATTCGTGCCGTCCTCCCACATCGTAGAAGCCCGCCCAATACGCCATCATTTGTCGGTAGGCCACGGTGCGCATCGGCTGTGGCACCAGGTCCCAGTCCTCAGGATCCATGGCGTCCCAGGCGCGAGGACTCATGAGCACGCCTCTGTAACGTGCAAGCATCTTGTCGAGTCCCTCGTGCCGGAACGGCTCGGGTACCGTATTCCATTCGGCCAGATGCATCTGCCGCCACAGCGTGAGGTTGGAACGAATGTCGTCCGCCGTTGTGTCCCACGGCACTTTGTCGCCCTTGACGGTGAAAACGACAGTGACGGGAGTGGTGTCGAAAAACACGCTCAGGAGGTCGGGTGCCGGCACGTCCGGCGGAGCCGTTTCAAGACGATGACGCAGCCCCACCAGGCCCACTGCCGGCAATGCGACCAGGGCCAGCAGGACTGAGATCGCTCGAATATGTGGAAGTCGCATTCATGCCGAGCCGGCGCGTTGGTCGACGGCCCAGCATACTACCGCCGATCGACTGGCCACATCCAGTCTCAGGAACTCGCAGCCGTGGTCGCGCCGTCGGATGGCCGGGGGGCCGCGGCGCCATGCGATCGCCGTGCGTCTTCAATGACGCCGTTCAGTTGTGCCGCCAGTCCGAGACAGTTGTCGTCCTGGATCTCCTTGACGGTCCGCTCTTCACCAGATTCTGCCCCACATTGAAGGGGCCAGCGCGCGGTAAGATGGTCCCACCGCTCTGGAAGGCGGACCACTCACCATGCTGATTACTCGGGTTGCCGACGTCGTTGGCCGCCGGATCACCCGGGAAGCCCACGCCCTTGGCGACCAGATCGAGTTCCTGGGCCGCACGGTCATCGCGTTCGGGAACCTGTTGCTCGGCCGGTCCCGGCACCTCAACCTGCGTCTTGTGGGCACCCTGCAGGAAGCCGGCGTCGAAACTCTGCCCGT
>JBKJQX010000157.1:0-20290 GCA_046594875.1 Vicinamibacterales bacterium | reverse complement strand
GCCCGTCGTGGGCCAGGGTGCCGACCATGCCACCTGGGTGGAGTTCGTCCAGAGCGGTCAGGTCAAAGGCCGTGAGCTGGCCAGCGTTGTGCCCTCGGCTGATGCCAAGACCGTCATCAAAGGCCGGGCGCCGGGCGCCAACGCGTCACGTGTGGACCTGCTCAAGGGCGGGGAATATCTGCGCGTCTGGACGAACCGCGGCGGCAGCCACTATCTGATTCACCTGCCCGTGGGCAGCTAAGGCTGCTGTCACAGCCGTGCACGACGTAGGGCAGGCCTTCAGGCCTGCCAGGCGTCGGCAGCCCTCAAGGGCTGCCCTACAATTATTTCCTGGTCACCACCACGCTGCCGCTGAAGCTGCGTGCCTCAATCACCGCAGAGCCATCGCCAAACGTGCCGTTCAGGCTGCGCGTGTCGCCCCTGCGCGTGGTGACGCCACGCGCAGCCGTGCGGCTGCCCTGAAGCGCCACGTCGCTTCGGACGCTGCCCGAGAAGGTTGACGCGTCGAATGAGAACCCGGTCTGGCCGACGAGCGTGATGCGCACATCGCCCGAGTGCGACGTAAATTCGTAGCGTCCACGCGACGCCAGCGATCCTTCGAACACGACATCATCCGACATCGACGCCAGCTTCACCTCGCCGGCTTCAACCCCGCGGGCGGCCACGCCTCCGGCGACGGCGTTCAGGTCCACGCGCCGGGCTTTGAGCCCCACCGCGACAATTTCGCCGCTCATCGTGGAGGCTTCGAGCAGGCCTTCGGCCCCGACGTTCGTGAGTGTGAGGTCGCCCGAGAGGGTCTTGGCCGACGTGAGGCGCGCCGCGTCCGTGATGACGACGTCGCCGCTCATGGTATTCACCGACAGTTCGCCGTCGATGCCCTCGATCGAGACGTCACCCGAGAGTGAGTGGGTGGAGATCCGGGTGCCGGCCGGCGCCGACACGATGTAGCTGACGCTGACGGAGTGCTGCGGCGTCCCCCGGCGTTGGTTGGGATACACCGTTGTTATCGTGACGCGGCCACCGCGCTCTTCCGAGACGGCCTTGACCTCAGCCAGGCCGGTTCGAGCGGCGGCCTCCGTGGCGCCGCGCGATTCGCGAATGATTTCAACGACGAGTTCGCGTCCAGAGCTGCGCCGGACGGTCACATCGCCCGAGAGGGTCTCGAGGTCAAGCTGCCCGGTGGCGCCGATGTTGAACCGCCGCGTTTCGCGGTCGTTCTGGGTCGCCCGGAAGCGCTGGGACTGGCCGCCGAACGCCTCGGCGATTTCGCGGGCGGCGTGCCGCAACTCATGGCGAAAGTCCGGGCCCACCGCCGAGCGGACGGAGTCACGGATATCGCGCACCACGTCCTGCACGGTGTCCTGAATGACCTTCGTGTCCACCTTCATCTTGACGACCACTTCCTGCGCAGACGCCGGGGTGGTCGTCAGGCCAATGAAGCCAATGAAGCCAATGAAACCAAGGACCAGTGCTGCGGCCCGTGCGTGTGATGTCTTGTTCGTCATGGGTACCCTGGAGTCTCTTTCGTCTACGGGCGGCTAGCCGCCGAACCCGGCGGCAGCCTGGGCGGCGCCGGTCGCGTCGCCCTTCCGCATTTCATTCATCAGCACAACGGTGTGCTGCAACAGCGTGACCTTGTTCCGGAGCGCGTCGAACAGACTGGTGCGCGCGGGCCGGCTGTTGGGGCTGCTTGTCAGCGCCGCGCGGCTCTCGGCGATGGCCGAGTCAATCGTGGTGAGGCTGCGCTGCAGCGTGCTGACCGACGCCGCAGACACCGTGGCGTCTCCACTCTTGACGACCTGCTCGAGCTGAGCGATGGCCTTTTCATATTCCGCCTCGGCGCGCCGCATTGTTTCTTCCACCGTTTCGACGGTGGGGACGTCGGTAGCGTTGCCGGCCGCGTCGGCGACCACCGCCGGCATGGGCTCGGGACGGGCCAGCGAATACACCGCGAGTGTGGTGAGCAGGAGCGCCGCCGCCAAGCCGAGCCACTGCCAGGTGTCACCGCGGCGCGCGACCACAGGTGGCGCCGGAGTCACGGCCGTGGCGATCGACGCGCCGCCTTCCTGCCGGAGGCGACCGGCCAGTTCGAGCCAGAGGTGGGCGGGCGGGGTGATCGGACCCAGACCCTGTGCCGCGCCGCGCAGACGGACGAGATCGTCGGCCAGGTCTCGACAGTCGCCGCACGACGCCAGATGTGTGCGCATCTCGCGCGTTCCGCTGTCATCAAGCTGCCGGTCGAGGTAGTCGCTCAGGTGAGGACGCAGTGTCGCGCAGGTGTTCATCGCGGCCCATCCTGTGCACGTCGAGCCAGCACACTGCGCAGGCGCATGCGCGCCTTGTGCAATTGCGACTTCGACGTGCCTTCCGATATGCCCAGCATCGCCCCCACCTCCCGGTGTTCAAACCCTTCCACATCGTACAAGACGAACACCTCTCGACAGCCGTGCGGCAACTCCAACAGCGCGCGTTCCAAATCGATTCGCTCGATCACCCCGAGGATGGGCCCCAGCCCGCCTGCGCGAGGCTTCGCGTCATCTGCGTCAATCGAGTCGGTCACTTGCGCCGACCGGTTGGCCCGGCTGCGCAAGTGGTCCAGGCACAAGTTGGTGGCCAGCCTGAACAGCCACGTGCCGAGGGCCGACTCGCCCTTGTACAACCGAATCTTCCGAAAGGAGCTGAGGAAGATCTCCTGCAGCAGGTCTTCGGCTTCGGTTCGGCCCACCATCCGGCACGCCAACCCGAACAACCGCGGCGAGTAGACGCGGTAGAGCTCCTCAAAACTCCCCGCATCGCCGCCCGCACACCGTTGGGCAAGCGCCATGTCGGTATGTGCCGGCGTGGGAGTCTTCGGGAGGTTTGACGAGGACATGGGGCGGCGACGTTGCTTTGCGCTAGAGAAGACGGCAGGAACCGGCCGCCGGTTCATCTCTGGACGGTGTCCAGTCAGACGTCGTGGAATAATCGAACGGTTTGGATGCTACCCGCGCGGCCCATGTGTACCGGCCCGAGGTTGACGGCCTGCGCGCGCTGGCGGTGGCAGCGGTGGTCCTCTTCCACGCGTTCCCCTGGATGGCGCCCGGGGGCTTTGTCGGTGTTGACGTGTTCTTCGTCATTTCCGGCTATCTCATCTCAGGAATCATCCAGCGAGCGGTTCAGGAACGCCGGTTCTCGTTGGCAGACTTCTACGTCCGGCGGCTCCGCCGCATCCTGCCGGGGTTGCTCGTGGTGCTGATTGCGTGTCTCGCGGCAGGCTACGCGTTCTGGCTCGCCGACGAATGGGACGCCCTCGGCCGGATGACATTTGCCGGCGCGTTGTTTCACGCCAATCTCGCGGCCGGGGCAGAGCCCGGCGGCTACTTCACGGCGCTCGGCGGGCGTACGCCGTTGCTGCACCTGTGGTCGTTAGGGGTTGAGGAACAGTTCTACCTGGCCTGGCCCATCCTGTTTGCCGGCATCATCCGGTGGGTTCGAAGGCCCGTTGGTGCGGTGGCTGTGCTTCTGGCCGGGTCGTTCGCCCTGAATCTGGCGTGGGTGTACAGCGCGCCGGCCGACGCGTATTTCCTGCCGTTCAGCCGATTGTGGGAGTTGCTGGTGGGGGCTCTGCTGGTCTTCGCGACAGGCGGGCACAGGTCCATGAAGCCGATGCCCGCCCAGGTGGCGGCGTGTGCTGGTCTCGCGCTGATCGTGTTCTCGTGTGTGGCCCTCGACGGGTATGCGGCGTTTCCCGGCTGGTGGGCGTGGCTGCCGACGCTGGGCGCAGCGCTGGTGATTGCGGCGGGGCCGCAGGCCTCCGTGAATCGCTGGTGGCTGTCGGCGCGTCCGATGGTGTGGCTCGGACTCATCAGTTATCCGCTGTACCTCTGGCACTGGCCGCTGCTGGTGTTCGGCCGCGCCATCTGGATCGACAGCCGCTTCTGGCCCGGCACGCTTCTGCTGGTGGCGGTGTCGGTGCTGCTCGCGTATCTGACGTACCGCCTCGTGGAGTCGCGCGTGCGAACCGCCAGCGGGTGGGGCGTACCGGTGGCCCTGGCGGTGCTCCTTGTGGCCGTGGCGGCGGTTGGCGACGCGGTGGCTGACCGACGACTCCGCAGCCGGCTGACCACACTAACGACATCGGCGCCGGTACTGATCAAGGCGACGTCCGACTGGTCGTACACATTTACGGCGAACTTCAGGAAGCGGACCGGGTTCGTTGCCGGCGAAGTTAACGGTGGCCGCGATCGGGCCGTGATCTTCATCGGAGATTCCTATCTCGAACAATACTGGCCCCGCGTAAACCACGTGGTAACGGCCTCGCCCCTTGAGACACCCACGGTGCGCTTTTTTACGCGCGGCGGATGCGCCCCGCTGCGGCATCGTGAATCGCGTGGCCGGTTGTGCGGCGATTTCCTTGATGCGGCGCTCAGCGCAGCAGCGCAGCCCGATGTGCAGACCGTGGTGTTCGGCGGATTCTGGGAGTCGTACTTCGAGACGGGACGCCTGGGTGAAGCCGCGGTTCGGCCGTTGATTCACACTGGGAGCGACACCGAGCGCGAGGTGATCGCCGCGTTTGCCGACATGGTGCAATCGCTGCGCTCGGCGGGCAAGCAGGTGTTTGTGCTGCTGACGAGTCCCACAGACCCGGCCTTCGATCCCCGCTTTCTCGTTTCGCGGCTGACCGGCGAGCGCCTCGACGCTCCGGTGCCGGTCGAGGCCTGGCGGGCGCAGGTGGGCCCGGTGCTCGCACGGTTGTCACAGGCCGCTGCGGCGGCGGGCGCGGTCATCCTCGACCCGGTGCCCTGGGTGTGCGACGACGCTCTCTGTCCGGTCGTGGGGCCCGGCGGAGAACCCACGCACGCCGACCGCGGCCACATGCGGCCGTGGTTCGTGATCGAGCGGGCGACGTTCCTCGACCAGGTGCTGGAACGAGCCGCTCGTTAGGCCGTTGCTGCCACCCGCGTCCGCCGTGATGACCAGCGATCGGGCGACAACCCCACCGTGGGCCTCGACGAAGGTCTTGACGATGGCGAGGCCCAGGCCCAGGATCGGCTGAGCCGTCAGGTATAGGCTACTTTACGAAGTAGCCTATACTGCTGCGGGCGCGGGCCCTGCCCATGAAATGACCTTGACACCGGAGATCCGAATCCTGCTCGCAGACGATCACCTGCTGGTGCGTTCGGGCATTCGGGCCTTGCTCGGGCATATCCCAGGCCTCACGGTGGTGGCCGAAGCCGGCGATGGCCACGAGGCCCTGCAATTAACCAGGGACCTTTGCCCCGAGGTCCTCCTGTCGGACATTGCGATGCCCGGCCTCAACGGACTCTCACTGGCGGCGCGCGTCTCGGCGGAACTGCCCGGCACACGGGTGATTATCCTGTCCATGCACAACTCCGACGCGTACCTGCTTGAGGCGATTCGAGCGGGCGCCTCGGGGTATCTGCTCAAGGACGCCAGTCTGATCGAACTGGAGCTTGCCATCAGGTCCGTGGTGGCCGGCGGCACGCACTTCACACCCAGTGTGTCGAAGCGCATGGTTGACGCCTATCTGAGGCAATCAGATTCGCCACGCGATACCTCCGCCGCCTCGCCGCAGCTGACCATGCGGCAGCGCGAAGTCCTTCAGGCGATTGCGGAGGGGCTGGGCACCAAGGACATTGCCCGGAAGCTGGACGTCAGCGTCAAGACCGTTGAAACACACCGCGCCGACCTCATGCGCCGGCTGGGGATCTTCGAAGTGGCAGGCCTCGTGCGATACGCCATCCAGAACGGCATCGCATCGGCAGAATGATCGCCCGGGTCACCGGGAACCAACTCCGGCGCTGCCACCACCTGCCGTTGCAGCCCCACCGGCCCCGCCGCCGGCACCGCCAATGCCGCCGCCACCCTTGCCCGGCTCCTTGCGAATCACTTCCTTGGGCGCCGGCGCGACGACAAACTGCACGTCGGATGTGGTTTCCCCGGGCCGGACCACGACGCGCGCCGTGCCGGGAGAGGCGACAAAGCCCTCGGGAATCGACTCGGCATCAATCTGCAGTTCGTAGGTGCCCGGTGGCAACGCGGTCAGGGTCACCTTGCCGAAGACGTCGGTATAGGAGTCATGGGGCGCGTCGGCGACCGTTCGCGCCGCAGCGGTGTTTCCCGGCGTCTGACCCGCCACGGGGAGCACGGCGACGACGCGGATGTCGGGCAGCGGCTTCATCACGGTCTGTCCCTCCTCCGCGCCGGGGAGCATGACCGCGATACGGGCTCTGACCGATCCCGTTCGCACCACGCGAAAGTCCTGTCTGTTCGGCGCGTAGGGCACCGCCGCCACGGTGCGCTCCGCGTTCGTGCCAAACACCAGGTCCGCCGGCACGCCATCGAGTTCTGCCCGGAGGGACCGCGCGCCGGGCGCGACCTGGTCGAAGTGAAAACTACCGTCGCGATCCGTCAGCACCGACTCGTGATCGTCGAGCCAGATCCTCACCTCGGGCAGTCCGCGATCGAGGCCTGCCTGGAACGTTCCGCTTCCGTCGGCATCGAAGTACACGCGGCCGGCCACCGTGGCCACCGCGTCAATTGAGACCCGGTCGCCATCGTGCCGGATGTGGCTTCCCCTGGCCAGCGGACCGGAGAGCGCGATGCTGAGCGTCCGGTTTCCGGGGTTTCCCGAGTACGACAGATGCAGGCGCTGGCCAAACGGCAGCGCCAAGGCCAGCGTGCCTTGCGGTACATACCGCGCGTCGCGCCCGGGCTCTTTGAAATCCACTCGTTCCACCGCGGCGCGGATCAGGCCGCCGATCGACGGCAGTTCACGCTGCCATTCGAAGCCGAGCCGCTGGCTGCCAGCCATCTGCCACTGACCGAGGAGGCTGAATCGGCCCGCCCGCGAAAACTCCCGGCCGATCGTCGCGCCGACGTTTCGGGCCGCCTGTCCGCCGAACGTGGTCTCGGAGTAGTAGGCGTTACCGGAGAATCTGGCGGCATCAAACAGCGTCGCCGAGTACTGGGTCATGTCGATCCGGCCCACGGGTGATGCCGTGTCGTGTTGCCGTGATGAAAAGAACCCGAGTTGCAGCGGTGTTCCCGGCACCCGAGTGCTGGCGCCGAAATGTCTGCCTGTCAGGCGATCGGCCGACCCAACCAACAGCACGCGATCGTTGAGACCGGCAAAAATACTGGCGCCCGAAAACGGCCGCACGGTCAGCGTGCCTCGCCTCGACGACTGCGCATTGAACTGCGCATCCTCCCGCGCGGTCAGGAAGTTCTTTCCATACCGATCGGCTTGCACGGTCAGCGAGAGTTGATTGACAGGCGTGAACGTGTAGAGCACACTCGCGCCCCCGGCGGACCCGCGAACCGGCGTCGTCCGGGCACTCAACCCTGAGAAGTCACCGAAGACCATCTGTGCCTTGAGCTGATGGCGGGGAGTGACGCGGACCAAGACCATGCCGGCGCTGACGCCGCGTCGCTCGACGCCGTCAAACCACTGACCTGACAAGGCCACCTCTCCGGCACTCGATCGGCGGCTCGTGCTAATGCCGGCGACGTGGCCCTCGTACGACGCGAGACCAAGCTCGCCCTGTGAAACGGCGACCGAGCCCATCGCGCGACCCGCATAGACCTCCGTGTCAAATCCGGCACCGGTTGGCCGGCGGAAGCTCACGCCCCGATAGGACGTCAGCAGGCTGTCGAGCGAGGTGCGCGAGGTCTGGTCGCCGGCGCCGAGGATGCGCCGCTCCCCGAAGTCCGCCTGGCCGGAGCCCTGACGGATTCCGACACGGGATCCGTTCCCGTTCAACAGCCACTGGGTCGAGAGTGTCGCGCCACCCGCGAGGGCTTCGCCCTGCAGCGACGTGTAGTGCTGCAACCGGCCTTCACCCGTGGTCATGCCGATCGAGTAGTCGAGGCCGGCCAAGGTGAAGGACGGCGGCGAGGGGCCACCACGGAGCCCCGCGGCCGGTTCAACGCGGAGGATCTGCCGTTCCGGATCTTCGGTGACATCGACGCCCAACAGCGCCACCACTCCACTGACCGGAAACAGCAGGTTCTCGATCGATCCGGCAAGGACAATCTGACGGTAGGCCTTCACGCGCCCGACGACCATCTGCCCGTACCGGATCTCCCCCGAGCGCCCGTCGAAGACCATCTCGACGCCAGCCCGCCCGCGCGCGCGTATGCCGGTGCCGTCCGCGGTCGCCTTCACATCGATGTCAAGCGCTCGCGCTACTGCTGCGAGCGGGATGAACCACTCACCGGCGTTGCGTTCGGCCGGCCGCGACGATGCAACGGGACTGCCGGCCACGAGAATGGTCAACGGCGCGGTCTGGGCCGACGCAACGGACGCCATGGCAACAAGCCACGCGCACGCGATGCACACCGCCCGCATACGCTTCATTGGGATGAAACGGGACCAGACTGACCGACCACGACCGAGCGTTGAATGGCCTGGATAGGCCGCCCGTCGTGGAAGTCGACCTGGACCTCAATGACGTACTCGCCGGGCGGCAGCGGCGCCCGCAACCTGAACTTCTCGACGGCGCTTGACGCCGGAAGCAGCACCGTGGCTTCGACATGCCGCTCTGCCGCCACTTCAAGGCCGTCGCGCCGGGCAAACCAGCTGATGGTGGGCCGCAAATGACGCGTCCCGGCGTTGACGATGCGGGTGGCAAAGAACTGGCCCCCCTTCGGGTCAGGCAGGAGCGCCACGTCTTCCAGTTCGCCTTGCGAAAAGACCGGACCGACGACGATGTAGACCGTGACCACATACCGGAACCGGAAATGAAAACGCTGCTCGCCTGGCTTCGGCGCTTCCGTCGGAGGCCGCTCCTGGATGAACACCGATGACGAATACACGCCCGGACGCGTCCCGGCCGGCACGCGCGCGGTCACGCGGACCAGGCGCTCCTGTCCCGACGTGATGGTGAAATCGCTGGAGCTGAGGATGAGCCACGACGCCGCCGAGTTGGGCTGGGAACCGGGCTCGTGATAACTGACGGAGGTATCTTCAGCCAGACGCCAGTCGCCCAGTGAAAGCAGCAGCCGGCCCCGCACCGGGACGTCCGTGGGCGGCGCTTCCACGGCAAAGGACATGGTCTTTTCCTGTCCCGGCACGACGTCCATTTCGAGCCGCATCGGGCGAAGCCCGAGACCAATGGTCTGGGCCTCGCCTGCTGAAGCCACCACTCCCATAACGCAGAGCGCCGACGCGATGGTGAATGGGCGGAACACGTGTCGCTTCCTACTGCGACGCGATCGTCAGCGTGATGACGCTCGAGAAGCCCGTGTTCGGCGTGAAGAACTGGGGCAATGTCGCGGCACCGAAAACCACCGAAATGAAGTTGTTGTCCGTCGACAGGTTGCCCTTGGCGCTGATGCGCGTTCCGCTGAGCACCTGTGTATCGGTGGTGATGTTGTTCAGTGTCTTCGTGAACGCCGGTGTCAACCCGTTGGTCGGGGCCGCCCATCCGCCGCTGACGTCATATCCGCTCACGATCGTGTCCACGTGGCTGCCGGCCACGTTGGCGCCGGTAGCCGTGATGCTGACAATGCCGAAGCCGATGTCGGTCAGTGCGATCGGCGAACCGCCGCCCGCCGCGCCCGCGCCCGTCACCACGAGCGTGCCGGCCGTGGCCGTCAGTTTATAGGCCTTGTTGCTGCGCAGCCGCACATCCGCGGTGCCGGTGGTCAGGGCGGCCGCGGTCGTGCCGGTGGCAGGAGTCAGCAAGCCAAGTGCAATCGTGCTCGAGACGGTGCCGTTGGCCGCGCTGGTAATGGCGAACGCTTCAGGCGTCGAGCCTGTCACGGTCACCGTGCCGGTGGTCTGGGCGTTAGCCGCCGTGGCGCTGAGCACAAGTGCTCCGATCCCAATCAGTACTCGACGTGCAGTCAGTGTGGTCATGTGGTTTTTATGTCCTTTCGACATGTATGAGTCTTGCGTGAACGAACGGAAATGAACGAGAGGTAGTGCCTGTCATTGATTCGCGATGGCCAGCGTGATGACGGCCGACGCGGATCCCTGGGTGAAATACTGTGGGACGACGCCGAACGTTATCGTCACGGTCAGGTAGTTGTTGGCGAGAAGGTTGTCGTTGGTGGCGATTTGTGGCCCGCTCAGAATGGTCATCCCCGGGCTGTTCTCGATGTCCTTCAGTGTGGCTCTACCGCCGGTCACGCCCGTGTAGGGGGAGAGGCCGTTGACCGCGGTCACCGTCGCGGGATCGTAGGCAAATCCCGAGGCGATCGTGTCGGTCCTTGGGGTCAGGACCTGTGGCCGCAACGCGATCGCGGTGATGCCGACACCGATGTCATTCGAGGTCAAGGTGGTTCCGCCAGCAACAGGGCTTGTGGGGCTGGCGATGAACGCCACGCTTGCGGTGACGCGATAGGCCTGTGTGTGACGGAGACGGAATTGCACCGTCTGGCTGGCGGGCGTCGTCGAAGAACCGGGTGTCATGGTGCCGAAGGGCACGGTGATCGACAGCGTGCCGTTCACGATATCCGTGATCTTCTGAGCGGATGCCGTCGGCGCTTGTGTCACCATCCACACCAGCACACCGCACCCGAACGCCAATCGCCGCGCCGCCCCAGTCATTTCGCCGGCACCGTCAGGGCCGAGTCCTTGTGGCCGGCATTCGCCAGCAGGGTGGCGATGACCACTGGACACATCTCCACAAATGACGCCTTCGCGATGAAGCCGTCCACGTCGGATTCGTGGCCCACCAGGCGATGTCGCACCTCGTTATCAAGGCTGACAATGACAATGGGCAACGTCGGATGGCTGGTCTTGATGACGCGGGCGGCTTCCAGGCCGGTCATGCCGGGCATCTGATAGTCCAGGAATACGATGTCCGGCGCCAGCACCTCAACGGCCTTCACCGCCTCCACACCGGAGGCCGCCGTGCCAATCACACGGAGATCGGGTCGCACCTCGATGAAGGAAGTGGCGGCCTTGAGGAACTCCGGCGAATCGTCGGCGAGCAGCACGCGGGTCAGCGAACCAAGCATCAGGCAGGCAGTATGCCCAGGGCGGCGGCGGCCGTGAATCGGGGATACGTCAGGGAAGGCCCTCGGAAAACCCGAGACCCTCTCAGGGAAAACCTGAGACGCTGTGTCGAATGGGTGAGGTTCAGGCCGGCAGGGGGATCGTCAGGTGGACGCTGGTTCCGGCTCCGGGCCCTGAGTCGATCCGGAACTGGCCATTGGCAAGTTCGGCACGTTCGCGCATGCCCAGCAAGCCGAATCCTCCGGAATCCGCGGCGGCGTCCACGTCAAAGCCGGTGCCATCGTCGGTGACCGTCAGGACGAGGTGGTTGCCCACGCGCGCCAGTGTCAGGGTGAGCGCGCAGGCAGCGGCATAACGCACGGCATTGGTGAGGGATTCCTGGGCAATCCTGAACACCACCAGCTCGATCTCGGCGGTAAACCGTGTATCGCCGATCGAAATCTCGCTTCGGGTCTGGAGGCCTGACCGCTTCGATTCGGACTCGAGCAGATAGGACAGGGCGCCGCGCAAGCCCTGTTCGTCCAGCAGGGCAGGTCGCAGCGAGAGCGCGAGGTCACGGACTTCCGCAATCAGCCCGTCGACGATTCGGAAGCTCTCGGCGAGGTGCGTGGAATCGCCCCTGACGCTCTTCTCGATCTGGAGGTTGATCTTCATGGCCGTGAGGCTCTGGCCCATCTGATCGTGCAACTCCCGGGCGATCTGCTGCCGCTCCTTCTCCTGCGTGCGCAGGAGTTCCTGCGAGAGACCGTCCAGGCGCCGGCGCTGCGCGTCGATCTCGGCGTTTGCCCCCTCCAGCAGGGTGGCCTGCGCGCGAAGCTCGCTGTATCGCTGCGCCTCGGCCTGCTGCATGAGCTGGACCTTGGCGGCCAGGTTGTTGAGCGCCTGAGCCAGCTGCTCCATTTCGGTGTCGGCGTTGCCCGGCAGGTCGATCCGCGCCGAGAGGTCGCCGTCGGCCAGCTTGCGCGCACCGGCAATCAGCGCCCGCGACTGCCTCAGGACGAGGCGTTCGGCCACAGCGCGCGCCACCAGCAGCGCCAGGAGTGTGGCGAACAGAAGCCCCATGCCGGTGCGCACGATTCCGACGATCGCCGCCTTGCGCAGCGGAGCCGCACTGATGCCGACCACCAGGTAACTGGCGTGTGGGTCGTTGCCGAGTCTTGAAAAGGCATAGATACGGCGCAGACCGTCCGCGCCTTCGGCTTCGCCCACGGCCGCTGCGGCAGGCCCGCTGATCAGGTTGAACAAGGGGCTCCCGGCGATCACCCGCCCTACCCACTCCTGGGGATCGGGATGACGAGCCATCATCACGCCCTTGGAGTTGATGATGGTCAGGGCCGAACCGGGGGGTAACCCCAGGTCATTCGACATTTCCTGGAACCAATCAAGAGGATGGAAAACAACCAGGTACCCGGCATCCTCGCCTTGGGCCGAGAGTGGGAAGGCAATCCCGAGCCGTGATCCACTGGCGTCGGCCGACAGGAAGTAGTTTCCGGGCGCCAGATCTCCCGACGCGAGCGCCAGGCTGATGGCCCCACGATCGGCGTCCGATACCAGCGGCACGCGTTCGTCCTGCCTCGACTGGCATACGATACGTGAGACGCCATTCGTCGTCGCGCCGACGACGACCAACAGCCCGGTCACGGCAAAGCCCTCAGTCAGGGCGTCGCAGGCCTCTTCGGGTGGCTGTTCGCGCAACCGCCGCTCTGCCACCCGGAGGATGGCCGTGGCACCGGCGCGGGTCTCCTGGTGACGGCGCTCCGCCATCCGGACGGCCTGCTGGACCCTGTCAAAGATGCCGGTCCGCGCTTCGCGGTACCAGGTAACGGTGAGAAATCCGGCGATCAGGAAACCGGGCGCCAGCGCGCAGACGATCAGCACCAGCAGAGTGGATTGCAGCGTCCTGGGCTGAAATCGCCGTGCGGGTTGCCGAAGGCTTTGCTCAGCGCTGACAGGGCTCAACGCCGGTCAGTGTAGCCGGAGTCGGGACAAATGTCTTCCGCTACCGCCCGTTCCGGGTGCGGGGCAACCCGCCTGGATTACCTGCCGGCGTCCTTGGCGGGCGGGGCAGATGTCGTCGTGGGAGTGGCTTTCGGCGGAGTCGGTGTTCCTGTTGCGACTATGTCATCACCGCCGCTGCACCACGCATCCCGCAGTTGGGCACGCCTTCGCGCAATGACAGACCGCGAGGCGCAGGAGGCCACTCGGCGTGTGCTCGAATTGTGGCAACCCGATTGGCACGGCGACGCCGGCGAGGAACTCCTGTGCATCAGCGTGTCTTCATGCGCGCCCGCTTGCGACATCGAGACCGATCCCCGAACTGGCGGTGGCCGCGCGCACCCACGATGTGGGCGATATGGAAAGCAGCGTGCGCCGTGGATTTAATCCAGGTTAAATCCAGGTTAGGTCCCGTCCCAGCGACGCGCGGCGAAGTTCGCAATCCGGCCGCGTCGAATCAAGTGACCCTCGGCGGCCAGCAGGCTGGCCTTCATCTGCGGGTTGCCGCCGAATCCACCCACTCGGCCACCTGCCGCAATCACCCGATGATAGGGCAACCCTGGTTCGTCCGCGCGTCGCATGATCTGTCCCACGGCGCGGGCCGCGCCGAGCCGTCCGGCGAGGCGTGCGACGTCACCGTAGGTGACGACGCGGCAAGGGGGGATTCGCCGCAGCACGTGCAGGACCTTTCGGGTGAAGACTGTCGGCGAAGCGGGCCTCGGCATACTTACGCCTCGTCGGGCGTAATGGACAAATGCCACAAATGTCCGAAATGGCGAAATGTCTGCATTGCTCGAATCACCCAATGTAGGAATGTCATCGGAGTTCAATGAAAGAGTGACCCTGAAGCAGCAGATTCAACCATTGATCAGCAAGGACATTCAAACATTCTTCCCTACAATCGTTCTGTCCGACATTTCGCCATTTCGGACATTTGTGACATTTCGCCATTACAAGCGAAGCGCAATGGGCGCCTAGCGCAGCGCCTCGGTGAGCACACGTCCGGCGGCCTGTCCCATGGTCAGGCCGACCAAGTGGGCGAGCGTCGGCGCGAGGTCCGCAGGTGTCGCGGCGGAGAGATAGCGCCCAGCCTTGATCCCGGCGCCCGCGAAGATGAGCGGGACTCGCTGGTCGTACAGATACGGCGTGCCGTGGGTGGTGCCGGTGGCCTGCGCCATCCACTGCGGATCGAAGATCAGCATCATGTCGCCGCTGCGTCCCGGCATGTAGCTCAGTCTGGCCGCGCGCAGGGTCGGATCATCGGTCGCGACCGATGACGCCAGTTCGTCGGCCCAGTAGATCTGCGCGACGCCCTCGATGGCGACAAGTGACCGTGTGATGGCTTCGCGCGCGCCAGCGGTGGCCATCACCCGTGCCAGGACGCCTGGCGCCAGATAGACATTTGGCCCAAGTCGGGTGGTCACAGTCGCCCCAGGTGTCCACGGCCCTCCGGGGCCGAGATGGGCTTCGATGGCTGCGCTGATCGCATTGTGCAGAGCGGTGGAGGAGTGGCGTCCGCTGCCTGCCACCACGTTCTGATCCTGTTCGGGGATCTGGGCGACTCCATGATCTGAACTCATGCCGAGCACGTACCTGTCACGTCCCACGAGCGTATCGAGTGTGTCGAGCAGTGCGCCCAGCGTCTCGTCAAGCCGCAGCAGCACGTCCTGCACCTCGTGACTGTGCGGCCCATACTCGTGGCCCACAATGTCGAGCGCCGAGAAACCGACGGCCAGTACGTCCGTCCCCGCAGATTGTCCGAGCTTGAGTTCGCGGACCAGGTGTTGGCTCAGGCGCCCGATATACCGGTCGGCCTGCGGCGAACGTCGCCACAACACTCCGTAATCGGAGTCGGGCTTTCCAGTCTTGCTATCGAGCTTGTGAGGGAATTCGGCCGGAACGATTTCGGCCGTTCCATTGTCGCCAAAGAGGTACGCCGAGGGAGGCATCGCGCGCGTCCACGTGTGGCCGTAGTCTTCCGAGATGGGATGGTTCGTCACGAACTGATCGACGACGGGCCAGGGGGTTGCCGTGTAGGCGCTTGATGTTGTCCAGGTGCCGTTCCCTGCTTCCCAAATGGCGTAAGTGGTGGGAGACGGCGTGCCGGCCATCATGATCGCGGATCGCGCCTTCAGCGACACCGACACCACCGTCGGCGGGCGGCCGGCGTGGAGCCGCAGCTCGTCGGGGAACGTGAGCGCGTTGAGCCGCGCGACGCTGTGGTGTTCCACGACAGCCCTTCCGCCGAAGGGTACGGACTTCTGTGAGGCGTCCGCGGTGCAGACAACGGCCTTGCCCTCTTCGCGGTCGTACCACTCATTTCCAATCATTCCGTGCGTGTTGGGGAACGTGCCGGTGGCAATGGTCGCGTGCCCCGGGCAGGTCACGGTGTAGGCATAGGGATACGCGGCCAGCGGGAACACCGCGCCCGTGTCCAGCAGTCGGCGCAGGCCCTTGGTCCACTGGTGGCTGTACAGCGAAATGTAGTCGGCGCGCATTTGATCGACAACGAGCATCACGACGAGTCGCGGCGCAGCGGCCGGCGATTGGGGCACCTGCGCTTCGGTCATCGCGCCGACTGCGGCAACGGCCAGCACCAGGGTGGGAAATCTTCGGATTCTCGTCATGGCGTCACATCGGCCTTCGCGTCAATCGGACGCGCCTGCGCGTCTCGCGAGCAAGCATAAAGCGGCGATGTGAACGTCGTATAACGTCAGGCCCAGCGTCCACCACTGCGGCACGAACTCGGCCGTGATCATGGCGGGACGGTGGGCCCACGTGAAGAAGGCATGCACCAGGAACAGGAGGCCGGCTCCGAGCAGGGCGTCGCGCGGTTCGAGGCGAAGCAGCAACACTCCTGCCGCCACAGCCAGGATGCCCCCTGTCGCCTCCGCAAGGCCCCCTGGCGCCGCGGCGGAGGCCACCGCCATGCCGATGCTGGTGGCGCCCACTCCGGCCAGCAGCAGCGCGGCCCACTGCGACAGTTTCAGTTGATCGATCAGGTACTCGTGTGAAGAACGGCCCGGGCGCGTCAGTCTCCAGGCAAAGGCCGCAAGACCCACTGCTGACAGGATGCCGGCGGTCAGGAGGACGCGCGCAGTCTCGGTCACGGTTTTAATATACTGGCAATATACTGGCGTGTGATGCGCGCGCTCGACATCATTCGCACCAAACGCGACGGCCACCCGCTGAGTCGAGAGGCCATCGACGCCTTTGTCAGCGGCGTCACCGACGGCACCTGGCCCGACTATCAAGTCACCGCACTGCTCATGGCGATTTTCCTGAAGGGGATGAGCCTCGACGAGGCCACCGCGCTCACTCAGGCGATGGTGGATTCCGGCACCCGCCTGGACTTGTCTGATTTGCTCAGACCCGAGAACGGGTCCATGCCGGTGGACAAACACTCCACGGGCGGCGTGGGCGACAAGACCTCGCTCATCCTCGCGCCACTCGCGGCCGCGTGCGGCTGCCTTGTGCCGATGATGTCCGGCCGGGGACTGGGACACACCGGCGGCACGCTCGACAAGCTGGATGCGATTCCCGGTTTCCGCACAGACCTGTCTGTGGCGAAGCTGCGAAAGGCCCTGGCCGCCACCGGGTGTGTGCTCATCCGCCAGACCGCCGAAGTCGCTCCCGCCGATCGCCGGATGTACGCGTTGCGCGACGCCACAGGCACGGTGGAGAGCATCCCGCTCATCGCCGCGTCCATCCTGAGCAAGAAAGTGACTGAAGGGATCGGCGGACTTGTCCTCGATGTGAAAGTCGGGTCCGGCGGGTTCATGGAAAACCTGGATGACGCGCGCGAGCTGTCGCGCTGGTTGGTCGGCATCGCCGAGCGCAGCGGCCTGCGGACCCAGGCGTTGCTCACCCGGATGGATACGCCGTTGGGCCGGCGTATTGGCAACGCCACGGAAGTGCGTGAAGCGATCCAGACGCTGAAGGGTGACGGCCCGAAGGACCTTGAGGACCTCTCGGTGACGCTGGCCGCTCGCATGGTGGTGCTCGCCGGACTGGCAGACGAGGCCGGGGCCGAACCCCTGGTTCGCGCCGCGTTGGGCAGTGGCCGCGGCCTCGAGAAGTTCCGTCAGGTCATTGCGGCCCAGGGTGGCGACCCTCGCGTGATCGATGACCCGTCACTGTTGGCAGTGGCCGAACGCGAGTCGTTGGTGGTGTCGCCCAGGACCGGCGTGATCACCCGGATCGATGCGGGTCGCGTGGGACGCGCGGCAGTGGTGCTGGGCGCGGGGCGCGATCACGTGGATGCGGTCGTTGATCCGGGCGTCGGCATTGACCTGCTGGCGAACGAAGGCGACACCGTCAGCCGCGGTGAACCGCTCCTGCGTGTGTTTTACCGCGATAGCGGCCGTCTCGAAGCGGCACTTGAGCACTTGCGCCTGGCCATTGAGGTCGGAGACACTGCGCCAGCACCTCGCCCCCTTGTGATTGAGACCATCGACCTCAGGACCGCAAAAGCCTAAGAATTTATGACCCAAGCCCAGACCGTGTCTTCCGATCGTTCGCTTCGCCTGGTCGTGGCCGGTGCCGCGCTGGCCCTCGGTATCGCGGTGGTGCTGATGGCCAACATGCTGTCCACGACCGTGCGGGGAGGACTGGGCATTGTGGTGTTTATCCTGATCGTCGCCGCGTGTTCCACGAACCTGCGCGCCGTGAACTGGCGCACGGTCGGGTGGGGCGTGGCGCTGCAGTGGTTGATGGCCCTGTTCATCCTGAAACTGAATATCAACGGCTGGCGGCCCGGGTACGATTTGTTTGCCGCCATCTCCGGCATCGTGAAACGCTTTCTGGACTTCACGAACGCAGGCTCGCAGTTCGTCTTTGGCGATCTGGCCAACGGCGAGGCTCTGGGCCGTGTGCTGCCAAACGGGTTTGTGTTCGCCTTTACCGCCCTGCCGACGATCATCTTCGTGTCGTCGTTTTTTACGGTGTTGTACTACTTCGGCGTCCTGCAGTTCATCGTCCGGGTGATGGCACGCGGGATGATGTATCTCATGCGGACGAGCGGCGCGGAAACGCTCTCGGCGGCGGCCAATGTCTTCATGGGCCAGACTGAAGCGCCCATCATCGTGAAGCCGTACGTGCCGCGAATGACACAGTCTGAACTGCTCGCCATGATGATCGGCGGCATGGCCACCATTTCCGGCGGCGTCATGGCGGTGTACATCACTTTGGGCGCCGACCCGGTGGCGATTTTGACGACGAGTGTCATGGCCGCACCGTGCGGGTTGTATCTGGCCAAGATCCTGCTGCCTGAGACCGAGGTGCCAGAGACGCTGGGCAATGCAAACACCACAGTGGAGCGCCTGCATGTGAACGCTGTTGATGCGGCTGCAGCGGGCGCGTCCGACGGCACGCAACTGGCCATCAACGTGGCCGCCATGCTGATCGCGTTCCTGTCGTTTATCGCGATGTTCGACTACATGATCGGCGCGGCGTGGCCGGGGCTCACGCTGTCGATGGTGTTCGCCAAGGTGTTTGCGCCGGCGGCGATTCTCATGGGTGTGCCCATGGGCGATGTGCCCGGCGTGGCGGACCTGCTGGGCACCAAACTGGTGGCCAACGAGTTTGTGGCGTACGTGAAGCTGACCACGGTCTACCGCAATGTGCTCAGTCCCGAAGGGTATGTGCTGGCCACCTACGCGTTGACGGGATTCGCCAACTTTGCGTCGATCGGGATTCTGCTCGGCGGCATCGGTGCCATGGCGCCGACCAGGCGCGGCGACCTGGCGAGGCTGGGTGGACGAGCGCTGCTCGGCGGCTTCCTGGCCACCATGATCAACGCCGCCATCGCGTCGATGTTGATGTGACGCTCCGGAGCGGCGATGTCAGATTTTGATTCCATCGAGGAAGCCGCCGAATTCTTGCGGCAGACGCTTGCCCCCGTGCCGGAGATCGCCGTCATTCTCGGGTCCGGGCTCGGAGATTTCGCGGACGCCCTGGACACCCCGACCGTGGTGTCTTACGACCAGATTCCGCATTGGCCAGTCTCGCGAGTGGTCGGGCACGCCGGCCGGCTCGTCGCGGGAGGTGTGGGTGGGCGGCGCGTGCTGGCGCTCTCAGGGCGCTCGCACTTCTACGAGGGCCATCCCATGGGCGTGGTCACATTTGCCACGCGCGTGCTGGGCCGGCTCGGCGTGAAGACGCTCATCGTGACCAACGCCGCCGGCGGCATCAACCAGCGATTTTCATCCGGCGCCCTGATGCTGATTGACGACCACGTGAACGTCATGGGGTCCAACCCGCTGATCGGCCCCAACGACGATCGGTTCGGCGTACGGTTTCCCGACATGTCCGAGATCTACTCTGCGAGACTTCGGGGGGTGGCCTCCGAAGTCGCCCATGACCTGAGACTGCCCCTTGAGCATGGCGTCTACGTTGGCGTCCACGGCCCGAGCTACGAAACGCCGGCCGAGATTCGCGCCTTCCGCGTCATGGGGGCGGATGCCGTCGGCATGTCCACCGTGCCCGAATCCATCGTGGCCCGCCACATGGGAATGGAAGTGCTGGGAATCTCCTGCATCACGAACATGGCGGCCGGAGTATTGCCCCAGAAACTCGTGCATGACGAAGTCATGGAGACAGCGCAGCGGGTCAAGGGCGGGTTCATCGCTCTGCTGAAGGGCATCATTGGCCGCCTCTGACGCGCTCGTGGCAGCGGCGCGTGAGGCGCGCGAACACGCCATCGCCACGTACTCCGGATTTCGTGTGGGCGCCGCCATTGAAACCGCCGACGGAGCCATTGTTGGCGGCTGCAACATTGAAAACTCGACCTACGGGTTGACGATGTGCGCGGAGCGGGTGGCGTTGCTCAAGGCGCTGTCGGATGGGCATCGGACGTTTGTGCGAATCGTTGTAGTGGCTGACACTTCGGCCCCGACGCCGCCCTGCGGGCCGTGCCGCCAATTGCTCTGGGAGTACTGCGGGGACATTCCGGTTGTGATGGCGAACCTCAGCACCATCACCGCGACCGTGCCACTGGCCGAGTTATTTCCGCTCCCGTTCGATCGTCGGCTCCTGTAACGCCCGCGATATCATGCAGGTCGAATGCTTCCGACCGTAGCGTGGCAGGACCACTCCATCGTCATGGTCGATCAGCGAAAGCTGCCCGGCCGCGAAGTGTACGTACGCTGCAAGACCGCGAAAGATGTGGCGCGCGCGATCACGACCATGGTGATTCGTGGCGCGCCGGCTATTGGCGTGGCCGCGGCCATGGGCATCGCGCTGGGAATGCGGCTGAGCAAGTCCACGGGCACGCGCCAGTTTGCGGTCGAATTCAACCAGACCTGCGACCTGATGGCGGCCACACGGCCG
>JBKJQX010000222.1:0-27600 GCA_046594875.1 Vicinamibacterales bacterium | reverse complement strand
CGCGGAAGACGTGGACGGCGAAGCGCTGGCGACCCTGGTGGTCAACAAGCTGCGTGGCACGCTCCAGGTCGCGGCCGTCAAGGCCCCGGGCTTCGGTGATCGCCGCAAGGCCATGCTCGAAGACATCGCGATTCTGACCGGTGGCCGTGCGATCACGGAAGACCTCGGCATCAAGCTCGAGAACATCAAGATCGAAGACCTCGGCAAGGCAAAGAAGGTCACGATCGACAAGGACAACACGACCATCGTGGAAGGTGCCGGCACGCAGGGCGCCATCGAAGGTCGCGTGAAGCAGTTGCGGACGCAGGTTGAAGAGACCACGTCGGACTACGACCGCGAGAAGCTCCAGGAGCGCCTGGCGAAGCTCGTCGGTGGTGTGGCCATCATCAAGGTCGGTGCCGCCACCGAAACCGAGATGAAGGAAAAGAAGGCGCGCGTGGAAGACGCGATGCATGCAACGAAGGCCGCTGTGGAAGAAGGTATCGTCCCCGGCGGCGGCGTGGCTCTGCTGCGCTGCGCGAAGGTGCTCGAAGGCCTGAAGCTCGAGGGTGACCAGAAGTCCGGCGCAGACATCGTGCGCCGTGCTATCGAAGCCCCGATGCGGTGGATCGCGACCAACGCGGGCGTCGAAGGCTCGATCATCGTGCAGAAGGTCAAGGAAGGCAAAGACGCCAACTACGGCTACAACGCGGCGACCGACGTGTACGAGGACATGGTCAAGGCCGGCGTCATCGACCCGACCAAGGTGGTGCGTTCGGCACTGCAGAATGCGGCGTCGATTGCGTCACTGCTGCTGACGACCGAAGCCATGGTCTCGGAGATTCCTGAAGAGAAGAAGGAAGCTCCCGGCGGCGGCGGTCCTGGCGGCGGCATGGGCGGGATGTACTAACTGACGTACGTAGCTCGGCCTGAACGTCAAGGCCGAGAGCAACAACTGAACGGGCCCGGTGGCATCAGCCCCCGGGCCCGTTTTTTCTTGTATCAGTCCCTACCGCAGTCATCGCATCCGCCCTGTGGCGCGTATCAACGCGATCGGATCAGGCACTGGCAGGCTTTCGGACAAGCTGCTCCGGAAGTAACGTCCGAAATGTGACAGCCGCCACGTGCCATGTGGCTGCACGCTACCGACATGGTGGCGACAGTACCGTTCAACTCCCGACTTGTCCTGGGCGCGGCCCTCTGTCTGGCCCTCGCGGCCTGCAGCGACGGATCGCCTAATGAACCAACCCCCGCGACGACATGTACCTACACGCTCTCGGTCTCAACGCTGTCAGTGCCGTCCTCCGGCGGATCGACCACCGTGGGTGTCACCACGGCGAGCCAGTGCACCTGGAGCGCCTCGTCCGACAGTAACTGGATCACCGTCACCGCAGGCGCCACTGGTACCGGTACCGGGTCGGTCAACGTGGCCATCAGCCCGAATCCCGCGAGCGTCGTCAGAACCGGCACCCTCACGATCGCCGGCCAGGCCGTGTCCGTGACTGAAGCCGCAGAGAACTGCACGGTGACGCTGTCATCTCCCGGGTCGGCGTTTCCCGCCGGAGGAGCCACCGGCAACGTGACCGTCAGCACAGCGCCCAGTTGTGCGTGGACTGCCGTCAGCAGCGCGCCGTGGCTCACCATAAGCACGGGGACGACAGGCACGGGTAATGGCACCGTGGTCTTCGCGATCAGCCCCAACACCGACCCGTCGGCCCGCGGCGGTACCATCGTGGTCAACGAGAAGAGTGCGTCGGTGAGTCAGGAAGGCGCGCTCGCGTCCTGCAATTTCTCCGTGGCGCCGGTGAGCTTCACGCCGTGCATCTCAGAGCCGGCCGACATGACCGCCACGGTATCCACTCAAGCCGCCTGCACCTGGACCGTCGGACCGACGAGCTCATGGGTCATCATCACTGGAGGACAATCCGGGACCGGATCCGGTCTGATCTCGTTTCGCGTCAGAGACAACTTCGGCGATCCTCGTTACAGTACCTTTGAGGTGCGAGGGCCTGCGGGAAATGCCGTGCAGAGCCTGGAGGTGGCGCAAATCGGTTGCTCGTACGCCGTCAGTCCCAGCAGCATGCTTCTTCCAGCCGCAGGAGGCGCTGGAATGTTTCAGGTGACCCAGCGGACCACGCCCGATCAGTGCGGCACTGGGGCGCAGGCGCAGTGCCAGTGGACGGCGGTATCGAATGCTCCGTGGATCACGGTCTCGACGCCGATGCCTCAGGTCGGCGATCGCCAGGTGAGTTTTGCACTCGCCCCCAACACCACCGGAGTCCTTCGAACCTCCACGATCGTTCTGGGAAACCAGGTCGTCAGCATCTCGCAGGAGGGCTGAACCGCCTGGGGCGGCGCGTTCAGCGCCCAGACAGCGCCTGATCCAGACCGGCGATGAGGCGATCGGCGTCGGACAGCGTGTTGTAGTGCACAAATGACGCCCGCACGACGCCGTTGCCGGCTGCCAGGCCCAAGTCGTCGATCAACCGTCGCGAATAGAAGTCGCCAAAGCGAATGCCGATGCGCAAGGGATCGATGGCGCGGACGATACGCTCTGAGTCGATGCCGTCAACCACGAAACTGATGGTTGGTACACGAACCGCGTGATCGGAAGACGCGGGTCCGATGATGCGCACGTCGTGTCGGCCCCGCAGCCAGGCCAGCAGCCGCTCGGCCAGCAGTGATTCGTGATCCGCGATGACGTCGAACGCGGCCGCCATGCGTGCGCGCCGGGACGCGCCGGCCGTGGCTCCAGACCGTTCACCCAGCGCCACCAGATAGTCCGGGATGGCCGTGGCTCCGTACGACAGTTCGTAGTTGGGATTCCCCGGCTGGAGCTTTCCCGGGATCTTGTCCATCGGCACGAAGTGATGTGAGAGGTTCGCAAGCTCGAGCAGGCGGTCGTATTTGCCGTACAACACGGCATGGTGCGGGCCGAAGACCTTGTAAAGGCTGAAGACGTAGTAGTCCACATCCCACCCGCGCACGTCCACAAGACGGTGCGGAGCGAAGGCCACGCCATCGACACACACCGCAGCACCGTGACTGTGCGCGCACGCGGTGACTGCCGCAATGGGAATCAGCTGACCGAAGATGTTCGACGTCTGCGTGCAGACCACAAGTTTGGTCCGTGGGGTGATCAACCGCTCAAGGTCAGACACCTCCAGCGTCATCGTCTCGCGATTGAGATGCCAGGGACGGACGATGATGCCGTGCGCCTCGAGCGCGAGCCACGGTCCGATATTCGCCTCGTGGTCAATCATCGAGACCACCACTTCGTCGCCCCGCAACAACGTCGGCGCGATCGCCCGGGCCAGCGCCTGGATCATGACTGTAGACGAAGGTCCGAAGACGATTTCTTCCGGCCTGGACGCGTTGACGAGTTCAGCGACCGCCGACTGACCTGCGTACAGGCGCTCCGCCGCCAGCGTGGACACACCGTAGCTGGCGCCAATTTGCACACTCGACGTCAGCAGGTACTCGCGGACCCGGTCGGCGACCGGCCCAAGCACCTGCGAACCGCCGGCGTTGTCGAGATAGACCCAGGAGTCTTCAGCGTCAGAGAGCGCAGGGAATTGTGAGCGCGCAAAGGCGAGGTCGAGCGGCATCGAGGTTATCGCTCCCGTGACACCGGCGCGCTGAGGGAATGCGGTGTGTCAGTGCCGGCGCCGCCACGGCCAGCGCGGGTCAAGACGGCGTCGATCACCGCTTCCAAGCCGGGGTGACCTGCGGATTGTTGCCCGGCAGTCCGTCCAACCGAGACCGCTGCAAACAGAACGATCGTGACGGCGCACCTGGTCATAGGGGTCAGAATACCAGCCTGCAGGCGGCGTGAAGCGGCAACTCCGCGCCGCTGGTCGCCCTGCTCGGTGTATGCTGCGTGACGTGCAAAAGCACGTAGAGTCGATTTTGAGCCTCGTGGTAATGGCTGCCCTGGGACACGGCGCCTGCGGCGCGGCCGATCCGGCGGCCGGCCAGACGGCAGCGGGCCGCACGGTCCAGGCTCCGGCCATTGTTCAACCGGGCGCCCCCGGCCAGGCATCAACCGTCATCTCCAACGTCCCCACGTTTCGCGACAACAACTTCACCGAAGACGATGTGAAGTTCATGCAGGGCATGATTCATCATCACAGCCAGGCGCTGCTGATGGTGAGAATGATCGCCACGCATACGAAGACGCCGGAACTGGCCGCCATGGGCCAGAAGATCCAGCTGTCGCAAAGCGGCGAGATTGAGGCGATGAAGGAATGGCTCACCGCCCGGAAAAAGGAGCCGCCGATGATGATGCCGGATGGCACGGTCATGGACCACGGTGACATGGCGCCGATGCCGGGCATGCTCACGCCCGAGCAGATGAAAGCGCTCGGTGCCGCGCGTGGCGGCGCGTTCGACGAGCTGTTTCTCACGGGCATGATTCAGCACCACAAGGGTGCATTAAAGATGGTGGCTGATCTGCGCGAAGCCGGCGGAGGGAAGGAGCTGAACATCGGCGACTTCCTGAACGAGGTGGACAACGATCAGCGGATGGAAATCGTTCGCATGTACGGACTCTTGGGGAGGCCAGTGGAATGGAAATGAGAATGGTCGGCGCGGCGCTGTTTTTCGCAGTCACCTCGGTCGTTGCGCAGAATCCACAGGCGCCGCCGGTGGGACAGATTCCGATTCCGCAGCCCTGCACGGCAGAGCAAATTGCGGCGGCGCAGGCGCCAGCCGCTCCTCAAGCCGCTGGGCGAGGCCGCGGTGCTCGCGGTGGCGGAGTCCCCTGCCACATGCCCGATCCGCGCGAAGGCCTGAAGCCCGGCAAGTACGACGCCGGTGAGGCGTCCCTCAACATGAAGCTGGTCACGAGCATGCGCCAGCCCGACGGGATGTTCGACCCGAACGCCGCCAACCCGCGCAGCCTGGATTACGCGAACTCCGACCTGGCCTTCGGCATGAACGGCCGGCTGGCGCTTCAAGGCAATTTCCACGGCATGATCTTCTACAACATTGAGGATCCGACCAAGACCTCGCTGCAGACGATCGTCTCATGTCCCGGCGGACAGGGCGATGTGTCCGTCTGGGGAAACCTCGCCTTCATGTCCGTCGAAAGTTACGGACGCATCGATTGCGGTGCGCAGGGTCCGCCAACCGCCGGGCGCGGTCGCGGTGCGGCGACCCCGGCAGCAGGAGCCGCTCCTCCCCCTGCAGGTGCGGCGGCCCCGCCGGCGCCAGGCGCGGGTCGCGGGTCGGCGCCGCCCGATGCGGAGCGGATGTTCGGCGTACGCATCTTCGACATCTCCGATCCGCGCAAACCGCGCCAGGTCGCGGCTGTGCAGACGTGCCGCGGGTCGCACACGCACTCGCTGGTGACCGATCCCAACGACAAGTTGAACATCTACATCTACGTCTCCGGGAGTTCAGGTGTCCGGTCGGCAGACGAGAAGGCGGGCTGCGTGGCCGATCCGAACGCGCCGAACACATCGACCTACGGCATCGACGTGATCAAGGTCCCGCTCAAGAACCCGGAGTTGTCGGCCGTGGTCAGTCACGCCTACATCTTCTCGGACGCGAATACCGGGGAGCTCGCCAGTCTCCGCGGGCGACGCCAGGGCACCGGCGAACCCAGCCCGAACCCGACGTCGGGTTGCCATGACGTCACCAGCTACCCGTTTCACCAGCTGCTGGGCGGCGCGTGTTCAGGCAACGGCCTGCTGCTCGACACGAAGAACGTGGCCAAGCCCAAACGTCTCGATGACGTCGCCGACCCCGCGTTTGCGTTCTGGCACTCCGCCACGTTCAACAACGACGCCACCAAATTGCTGTTCTCCGATGAATGGGGCGGCGGCACCTCGCCGATGTGCCAGTCCATTCATCCGCCCATGTGGGGAGGCAACGCGGTGTTCGACATCCAGGGGACGGGCGACAACCGTCGCCTGAAATTCGGCGGCTACTTCAAACTGCCGGCGTGGCAGACCGCCACCGAGAACTGCGTGGCGCATAACGGCAGCCTCATCCCGGTGCCCGGGCGCGACATCATGGTGCAGGCTTTTTATCAGGGTGGCGTCACGGTGTTTGATTTCACGACCTCCTCGCGCATCCAGGAAATTGCGTACTTCGACCGCGGCCCGATCGACCCGGCCAACCTGGTGATCGGCGGCTACTGGTCGGTCTACTACTACAACGGGTTCCTCTACGGGTCTGAGATTGCGCGCGGCCTGGACATCCTCGAACTCACGCCGAGTCCGTTTCTGTCGCAGAACGAACTCGACGCCGCCAAGCTGGCCACACGCGAAGGTTGTGGTGCGTCGAACGACATGAACCCGCAGTGCCAGGCGCACTACGTCTGGCCGGCCAGCTACGTGGTGGCGCGTGCGTATCTCGATCAACTCGCGCGTGACAAGGCGCTGCCGCAGGAACGCATCGACGCGCTCAACGCGGGGATGAAGGATGTCGAGAGCGCCACTGCGGCGACCCGATCGGGGGCGGTGACGCGCCTCAACGGCCTGGCGGCGGCGTTGGTGAAAGAGGCGGCCACCGCAACGGGTCACAACGCGGCGCGAATGAAGGCCGCCGCGTCGACGATTCAGAAACGCAACGCGCAGCCGAAGTAGTTCAGCCGCACGGTGCTCAGGCCTTCCGTGCGGTGGCCTTTCGGGCCTGGACGACCTTCTTCAGATCGACCAGCGACTGCGTTATGAGCTTTTTCAGCGTCGGCACGTGGATGTCGGACAGGCGCTTGATGTAGAGGCACGACTTGCTGGCCGTGTGCTTGCCAAGTGTGGCCATCAGTGCCTTCTGTCCTTCAAACCCTGGCATGAGATAGACGGTGATCGCCTGTTTGCGCGGCGAAAAGGCCGTCGTCGGCCAGTCGCCTTCCTGGCCGCTGGCATAGACGTAGTGATAGCTGCCGAAGCCGACAATCGCCGTGCCCCACATCTTCGGCTTCTCTGTGGTGACCGACTCCATCAGCGCGGCAATCGCATAGCAGTCCTCGCGGACCTGGGGGCTCTCGATGCGATCGAGAAACGCCTTGACCGATGCCCGCGTTTCTTTTGTCTTGAGTTCAGCCATCTATCGTCTCCCTGACAGGAAGTCCACGGCCAGATGCGCCAACGCGCGTACGCCCGTGGGCAGCGCGGCTTCGTCCACCACAAACAGCGGTGAGTGATTCTGCGGCGCCTTGCCAACCTGCGCCGGCGGCGTAATGCCCAGAAACACGAACAGGCCCGGCGCCTGCCGCTGGAAGTAGGTAAAGTCCTCGGCGCCGGTAATCAGCTCTGACACCCTCACTGCGCCGGACGCCACACGCTCCAATGTTGGCAGCATTCTGGCAGTCAGCGCCGGATCGTTGCTCGTGACGGGATACCCCTTGGTGATGGTCACCTGCGCGGTCGTTCCCGCCGCCTCGGCGATGTTCTCTGCGATGCGCGTGACCTTCGCATGGATATCCGTCTGCACCGCGTCATCAAACGTCCGAATCGTGCCTACAAGTTTTGCGCTGTCCGGAATGATGTTGTTGCGCACACCAGCCTGAAACTGCCCCACCGTGACAATGGCCGGCAGAGCCGTGATGTCGACGCCGCGGCTGACGATCGTCTGCAGCCCCATCACAATCTGTGATCCGACAACGATAGGGTCGATGCCGCGCCAGGGCGTGGCGCCGTGTGTCTGGCGTCCCCGCACCACAATCTCGAACGTGTCCGACGCGGCCATGAAGGGCCCCGTGCGATACGTCAATTGCCCGGTGGGGATGTTCGCAAACACGTGCAGCCCGAAGACGGCATCCACCTTCGGGTTGTCCATGACACCGGCCGTCACCATGGCCTGAGCGCCTGCGGGCGTCTCCCCGGTAGGCGCGCCTTCTTCGGCGGGTTGAAAGATGAACTTCACGGTACCGGGCAGCCGGTCTTTCACCTGGGTCAGGACCTTTGCCGTGGCGAGCAGCATGGCCACGTGCGTGTCGTGGCCGCACGCGTGCATGACGCCAACCTGGTTACCCTGATATTCGCCGGTTGCCTTGCTGGCAAACGGTACATCCGTCTCCTCGCGCACCGGCAGGCCGTCCATGTCTGCTCGCAGGGCCACCACCGGTCCGGGCAGTCCGCCCTTGAGCACCGCCACCACGCCGTGACGTGCGATGCCGGTCTGCGGCTCCAAGCCCATGGTGCGAAGCTGCGCGACGACGTACTTCGAGGTTTCGACCTCGCGATTTGAGAGTTCGGGGTGCTCGTGCAGATGGCGGCGCCACTCGATCAGCTGCGGCTGAGCTGCGGCCACCAGGCGATCAATGTCCGCCGACAGCGGCAACTGCGGCGCGGCGGTGACGCGGATGACCGCAGACGCAGAAATGAGAAGAAGGCAGAGCGCAACCCGGATAGGCATGGTGGGAATTGTAGCTGCGGACCGACAGGAATAAGATGGAAATGGAGGCGCAATATGCGGCTCATCTCTACGGCCGTTCTCGCACTGGCGTGTGTGGCCACGCCGGGATGTGATCAAGACTCGCCCACCGCTCCCAGCCCGACCTTATCCGACTTGACCGGCACCTGGACCGGGACAGGAACGTACCCCAATGCACCATTCCGGTTCGTATTGACACAAACCGGAACCACACTCCGCGGTGATTACAGCGACGGCCACGACCAGAGTCCTTCGGTGGGCGGGACCTACCCGTCACCGACCTTTACGCTGGACGTGGACTTCGGCGATGGCCAGCTCCACTTTGCAGGCACCGTCGTGAACGCCCGAACCGCCACGGGGAACATGTGGACGTCGGCGCTGGGCAACCGGCTCTATCCGTTCACGATGCGCCGCTGACGCGGCGCTCGGCTACAAATACGGCCGCGCGCGCCTGAGTGACGATGGCGACCACGGCTGGGTGTTTGATGCGCCGCTCGGACGAAATGGCGTAATACCGCTCGCGCACCCCTTCGACACGGGCGATCGCCTTCACGCGCAGTTGCCGCTGTAGTTCGCGCGACAAGACCGTTGGGGCGGCAAACACGCCGGCACCATGTTCGCCAAACGCCTTCATCAGCGCGCTGTCGTCAAACTCGCCGACAATCGCCGGCTGAATCTGTTCACGGTGGCACCAATCATCGAGCTGCCGCCGCAACACCGTGCCTTCGCCCGGCCACAAGACCGGCGCCCCATGCAGCGATGCCGGAAACCCGCGCCTGAGGCGCACGGCGACCGCCGGCGACGCAAACAAGGTGATATCCGACTCCCCGAGCAAGTGACTGTAGGCCTGAACCCTCACGGCGGGCGGCACCGGCGTGTCGGCCAGTACCAGATCCACCTCGTGCACGGCCAATCCCGCTAGCAGGCGTTCTACCCGGTCCTCCCGGCAGACCATCCGCACCGGCTCTGGCAGGCGCAACGCAGGTGACAACAAACGGTAGGCAATCAGCTTGCTCAGCACATCTGTCACCCCAACCACAAAGCGCACCGGCCTTCCGCCTGCGCCCGACCGGACGGTGGTCATCAACTCACGCCCGAGCGAGAAGATCTCATCGGCATAGCGGAAGACCATCTGTCCCGTGTCGGTCGGCACCAGCCGGCGCCCCACCTTGGTAAACAGCCGTTCGCCAAGGTTGTGTTCAAGCGCGTGCACCTGGCTGCTCACCGTCGGTTGCGACAGACGCAACACCTCGGCGGCTTTCACAACGCTGCCCTCGCGGACAACCGTCCAGAAATAAAGCAAATGATGGTAGTTGAGCCATTCCATGATTAGACCTATGCAATGCAGACAATATTCGTAATTGTCTATCCGTTTAAAGCATCTTAGTCTCGAAGGCGCGCCCGACGTCGTGTGCGCTCACGCGCGAACCGTTCCTGGTCTTCACTTCACCCGTGTGCGCCATCCTTGGCCTGCGCGCCATGTACTTCATGCTCGCCGGCGCCGTGGAACGCTTCCACCTGCTGCGCTACGGGCTCGCGCTGATCCTGATCTTTGTCGGACTGAAGATGGTCTGGCTCAACGAGGCCTTCGGCGGCAAGTCGTCGACGAGTCGTCAAGAGAACACGTCTTCGAACGCCCGGATCAACTCTGGCGCGCTCATGCGGTTCCACGTTTCGTTGACGCCGAAGGTCAGTGTCTGGCCCGTCGGCGGGGCCGACATCGCAATGCTGCGGTCGGCCAGGCGTCGAGCCACGTCGGCGGGCGATACGCCCTTGAACGTCACGCGCGTGAGGTTGGTGCCGTTGGGAATGCGTTCGATTCCTATCCGTGGGTGTTGTGCCATCGCCGAATAACACGCCTCGGACGTTTGCACTGCGGTCTTCAGCCGGCCCTCGAAGCCGTCCATGTAGTGCCGCGCCACAAGCGCGGCGTTCCAGCCAACAGCGAGGTTGCCGCCGAACATTCGGCGCACATGAAACATTCCGTCGAGCACGTGTTTCGGCCCGGCCAGGATGGCGCCAATGCCCGAGTTGAAATACTTCCACAGCGACACGTAGACCGTGTCGAAGGGCGCGGAATACTCCGCCGGCGAGATGCCGGTGTATGCGGACGCGATGAACAGGCGCGCGCCGTCCAGGTGCATGCCAATGCCGCGATCGCGAGCGAGCGCCGAGATGGCCTTGGCCTCGTTCCAGTCAAACATCTGTCCAGACAAGCGGCGGATCGGGCTCTCGATAGCGATCGCCCCCACGTCGGTGGCCACGCGGCCGCTGGCGGTGCGGGTCAGCACGGCTTCGACCTCGGCTCTTGTAAAGGTCGCGCGCCCAGGCGCCAACGGCATCAGCGTGAGCCCCGACAACGTCTGGCAGGCGTCGCCGGTGTCGTTGTAGATGTGGCTCATCTCGGGAACGATGACTCGTTTTTTCGAACCCGCCAGCGCGCGGAGCGCCAGTTGATTCGCCAGTGTCCCCGACGGAAAGAATACGGCGGTCTCTTTACCCAGCAACTGTGCCCAGTGACGTTCGAACTGCTCCACTTCCCCACCGAGCAGGTAGTTGTCCTCGGCCACGTCCTTGCTCCGGCACAGTCGGCCGAGCAGCGCGGCGTATTCACGCGGGCTGATGCCGAGGCCATCGCCAGCCAGGTGAACGACGCGATCGGCCTGGACCGCCGGATTGGCGAGGACCGTCGTGTGAGGAAGGCAACCGAGTCCTGCGGTGGCCCCGAGGACACCGACAAAGTGCCGTCGCGTGATGGGGTGCATGAAACCTCCGGCTGAATGGTATCCTCCCGGCCTATGAATGCAACCGTGCGAAATTCCCTGGCGTTCATTGGAGGCTTCGTGGCGCTCGCCGCAGCGAAGTACGTGGCCACCGTACTTGGGAACGCGGCGATCCCACCACCGCCCGGCGTGGATCTTTCTACGGTCGAAGGGTTCACGGCGGCCGTGCCTCTCTATGAAGCGACGCAGTGGGTCCCTGCCTTCTTCGAACATGCGGTGGGTTCGATGGCCGG
Organism: Vicinamibacterales bacterium; assembly: GCA_046594875.1. GTDB lineage: Bacteria > Acidobacteriota > Vicinamibacteria > Vicinamibacterales > SCN-69-37 > SYFT01. Next base: position 16,223 of record JBKJQX010000222.1, on the reverse strand, counting down.
CGGCGCCACCGCCGCATTTCTTGCCGTGAGCCACAGAATGACACTGGCCCTTGGCATTGGGGCGCTTCACATGGTGGGAGGCATCGCCGCGGCGCTGATGGTGCCGCTTCCCGGGTGGGTGGTCGCCCTGGACCTGGTCGCGATGTATCTTCCGATGGCCTGGATCGGCGGTAAATTGGGCAGCAGGAGGTAGTCGTGCAGATACGACCGTTCCTTTCGCCTCGTTGTCTTGCGGTCTCGGCCCTCGCGATCGCGTATCTTGCGGTCGCGCCGGTGCAGTTCCGCATGGACGGTATGCGCGAGCTGGCTGACGAACTGACCAGGCGCAATCGGGCACCGACGCCGTAGCGCGCCTTCCGATGATCGATCTTCTCTCCCTCGTGATCGCGTTCGCCGGCCAGGCCGACTGGGCCCTGGCCCGACCCCTGCCCGTTGTGACGTTGGAGATCCGCAAGACCGTGGGGCTGGCTGTGCTGGTGCCTGCCGGCACACTGTTTCTCCTGTATCTATTTCGACCGCGCCCATATGTGCTGGCTGGTGTCGTCGCCTGGCTCGCCGCCAGCGTGATGCTCCTGGTGCTGAGCGTGGATTCCGCCGGCCCCGGCGTGGCCGACGTTCCCGGCTATCTGGTGTCTGGCCGGCTGGCCATCGCCACGTGGGCGATCGCGGCGCTCGTCTTCGGCGCCGGACTTCGTTTTGCCGGTGTGTGGTTTCGGGAGCCAGCCGCGATGTCACGTGCCTTCCTCTGGAGCGCGGCCGCAGGCGTGGCCTGGATCAGCGTCGCCGCCTTCTTCATGCGACCGCGCGCGGTCATCGTGCCGGCCTTCGTCCTGATGTGTGCGTGGCAAGCCAGGGGCGCGATGCGGTACTTGCTGGCTGCGCGGCAGCACGGGTTTATCGGCGCGCTCGTCGCGGGCATGGGCGTGATGGGCATCATCGGCGTGAACGTCACGGCAGCGTCTGTGGCGGCGTCAGACGGCGCCCTCTCCCAGGCCACCACAAACATCGCGTACATCAATTTCATTTCGGCTGCCCTCATCATGCTCGGCATGCACCTGCTGATCTTCGAGGACGTGATCGAAGAACTGCGCACGTCGGGCGCCGCTGTTCGCGAGAGCCGCGACGAAATGCGCGCCATGGCGATCACCGACCCGCTGACCCGCTGTTACAACCGCCGCTTCCTCGAGGAAATTGAGACGCACGAACTGGAGCAGCACCGGCGATACGGCCTGCCCCTCTCCCTGCTCTATATCGACATCGATCACTTCAAGACCATCAACGATACCCGCGGCCACGACACCGGCGACAGAGTGCTCAAAACCCTCGCCACCATCCTGCGAGCCCACACCCGCCGATCAGACTACGTGTTGCGCTGGGGCGGCGATGAATTCCTGGTGCTGCTGTCAGCAGACGAAGCCAGCGCGCGCGCGAAGGCCGACGATATTCGGCAGGTCTTTCTGGAGTCGGCCATCGTGCGCGGCTTGCCTGACGACGTGGATGTGAGCATCGGGTGTGTGGCAGTTCCCCAGGACGCCGAGCATCTGGCGCCACTCATCGACGAGGCTGATCGCGACATGTACCGCGGCCGGCGTGAGGCGGCCACCACCAGCGTTCGCGGAGACTAGCAGAGAGTCAGGCGCCGGGCCTGACGAGCACCGCGTCCACTTCGATGTCGAAACCCGCGAAGCTGGACTGGACCAGCGTCCGGGCCGGCAGCGGATCGCCGACGTATTCCCGGTAGATCGCGTCGAACTCCTTGGCATCCGCCGGGTCCCTGAGGAACACGCCCACCCGCACCGCGTCTTTCAGTGACAGACCGGCCGCGTTGGCGGCGGCCTCGAGATTGTCCAGCGTCATGCGGGCCTGCACGGCAAACGGCTTGTCGCCGTGCCTGACATTGTGCCGGTCGCGTGGCGTCTGCCCTGCCAGAAAGACAAGGCCACCGGCTTCAACGGCGATGTTGTAGGAGCCGGCCGGCAGTGGTGCAATGTCGCTGGTGAACGCGTTGCGGGTCATGTTGTTCCTGCCGTTCAGGCGCGGTAGCGCTGGATGAGCGTGGCGGTACGCTCCACGGCTTGCACTGCCGCTGCGTGGTTCTGCGAAAAATTAAGGCGAATGCTGTCCGTATTGTCAGGGCTGAACTCAGTGCCAGGCGTAACAGTGACGCCTGCCTGGACACGCAGGGCGCGCACGAAGCTGTGCAACGAAATGCCCAGCGCAGGGAGCCGCGGAAAGAGGTAACTGCCCGCCTGAGGCGCGCGTGCGGCCAGGCCTGGTACCGTGCCGAATACCGCCATGAGGTCATCGCGAATGGCCTGATGCGCCGCGATGCGGTCCGCTATCCACCCGGCCGGCTCGTTGAACCAGGTTCGCAACACAGCCTGGGAATAACCCGGCGCGCGCAGCGAGACAATGGCCTGTAGCTTCTCCATGCGGTCGATCAGGTGCGCGGCGCCGAACGCCACGCCCAGGCGGTACCCGCTCAGCGACTCGGTCTTGGACGGCCCCATGATCGTCACCACATGGTCGGCACCGATCGCCGACGCCCGCAGGTGCGTGTAGACCTGACCAGTAAACAACATGCGGGAGTAGAGCTGATCCACGATCACGGTGACGCCGTAGCGATTCGCCAACTCCGCGATGCCCGCAATTTCCGCGGGCGAATAGACCACCCCGGCCGGGTTGTTGGGATTGGAAAACAGAAACGTACGGACACCCGACTTGAACGTGCCCTCAAGCTCGTCAAGATTCAAGCCGGCGCCCTCGGTATGCGCCAGATGATTCATTCGTACAGGCACGGCTTCAGCACCGAGGAACGCCACCAGCTTGCGGTTCGCAAAGTAGTCGGGCCGCACGATGGCGACCTTGTCTCCGGCGGCCACCGTCGCGCCGAGCGCAAGGAACAGCGCGCCTTGCGTCCCCGGCGTGATGATCAGTTCCTGTGCTCCGGAAACGGGACGGCCGGTGAACGCGGCGAGGTGACCAGCCACGCGGTCACGCAGTTCAGCGCCGCCGCGGTACTCGGTGTAGGCCTGCGGCCCGCCGCGATGCACCCCCTCGACAAACTCTTCCAACGCGCCGGGCGTGGGCGCGAAGGCGTTGTCGTTCACATCCCCGTGTGAAAAATCTACCGGGACTCCAGGCACCGGCACCCCGCGCATGTCGGCATCCGGGATGCCCGCGGCCTGTCGGACTTCCTGACCAGGCGCGTGATCGGTGCCCAGCTTCGCGAACTTTTCTTCGATCAGATTCATGCGTGTCGATCATAAACCGTCTCAGGGCGTCCTCGCTGCTTCAAAAAGATCCGGTATTCTTGGCACCGAGTGAATCCTCCGTCCGCACGCTACGACGGCCTCGACCTGTTTCGCGGCCTCGCCATGTTCTCGGTCGTGTTGATGCACGTGCACGTCCTCAGTGGCGGCGACATCGGCGACACCATCCTGCGCACCAGGGATTTTGCCTTTCCAGGGCTCATCATGGGGAGCTTCTTCGTGATCGCGGTGGCGTTCGACCGGAAACCGGCCTGGTCGTTCGGCGAACTCGTACGCGCCAGGGTCGTCCGGCTGCTCGTGCCGTCGCTCGTGTGGTCGTATCTTTACTGGATGGGCTGGTGGATCGTGCGCCCATGGCTGCTGGACCAGCCGCCGGTGCTGCCTCCACTCACACTGGCGCTCACCTCCTACATGCACTTCTGGTTTCTGCACCTGGTGTTCGTGATTACCGTGGCCTGGGCGCCTGTGCTGGGATGGGTGGCACGCGGCCACCTCGCGCGATGGCCGGTCGTCGTCGCCTGCGCGGTGCTCACGGTGGCGTACCCGGTCTGGCTTGAACCCCGGCTGTTGTTGATCGCGGGACCGACCGACTATGTCTCGGGGCCCGGGGGAGCGTATCCAGCTCCGACCCTGCGGCAGTGCATTGAACTGATGGCGCCGTTTCTTGCATACGTCCCAGCGGGCATCGCAATCGGCCTGGCGCACGGCACGATCCGCCGATGGTACTCGGCGCCCGCATTCCGCGCCGGCACGATCATCGCGGCAGGCGTGGCGGGGATCATTCATGTCTCGGCGTTCAACGGAATGCTCTCACGCGAAGCCTACGCGATCGCGGTCTTCATCGGCGTGCTCCGGCCTATTCAACCGCGGCCCCTCATCTGGGCACGCGCCCTGGCGCGATGGTCGTTCGTGGTCTACATCCTGCACTACGCCGGAGCCATCCTCTTCACGAGCGCCCTGCATTGGTCGGGCATCCCCCGCACCGAAATCACGTCACTTGTCGGCGCCCTGATCGTGGTGGCCGCCAGCCTGACCGCAGGCGTCATCCTCCGGCGCCTGTTCCCCGTGCACTGGCTGCTGCCTCTGGTGGACGTCGCATCGAAAACACCGCCAGTCTCGCTCCGTGCGTGAGGTATGGTTGCTGCACACAAGGGAGCAGTGTGATGGCCAGCAAACCAACGCCAGTTCTCATCTACGCACCGGGACTCGGGCGGTACTCCCACAACACGGCCGACGGCGTGGCCGACGTGTTGGCACGGACGATCGACCGCCTGCTGCCTGAGGACTACAGTACCAAGACGGATGCGGCCGTCACTGCACCCAAGGGCCTGCGGGTGGGCAAGACCATCATCGACGGCAAAGACCGGCCGGTCCTCCAGTTGTTCGAACTCGACTACCTGGGACTGCTCGAACCCGACTCGGGCGTGGCAGGCCGTCCGGTCGTGCCAGGCCTCGTGCGATCGGTCTTCTTTGCGCTCCTCGGCCTGTGGAAATTGCTCTTCGCTCTCGGACGCCCCGGCAAGACCTGGAGAGCCAAAGTGCAGCTCCTCGCTGGGTTCGTGATGGTGCTGGTGCTGGTATTCGCAGCCATCGTTGCCGTCTACTCCGTCGTCTTTGCGGCAGGTCACAGGCTGCCGTTCGCGGGAGTGTTCGGCCCCGACGTGGCGCCCTGGGTGTTCGGCATGTCGTCACTCGGAGTCGTGGCCGCCTGGTCGGCGATCCGCAAGCAAGTGCTGGCCATGGCCGGATCCATGGAGTGGTTGATGCGTTTTGTCACCAACGAGAGCGCGATCGCCGATACCGTGGCGCTCGTCGTTGACGAAGCCGTTGACGGCCTTCGGCAGAACGACTGGAACGGCAGGATCCATCTGCTCGGGTTCAGCTTCGGCAGCCTGGTGCTGTTCGAATCGCTCTTTCCCCGGCCAGGCGCGCTGCGTTCCAGGGCGCCGGTCGCCGCGATTTCCTCGCTGACGACGGTTGGGTGCCCGCTCGATCTCGTCCGTCTCTACCAGCCAGGCTACATCGTCACTCGCACGGCGCGTCGCCCGGGGATGCCCTGGACCAACGTCTTTAATGGTGCCGACATCTTTTCATCGAACCTCAGAAATGACGATGACATCAGCGAAGGGGTGGCCGATGCACTTGCGTTCGCCGCCCCACCGCCCAACTCAATCCGCTACCTGGATCAGGTCATTGGTCCGACGCAGATCTTCTCGAGCGGCAGGATCCACGCGGGATACTGGGGGACGCCGCCGCGCGCAAACTGCTTTGATCCGCTGGTCCTGACGTGGTTGAAATAGCGACGTCAGTGGACGCGATCAGCGCGCGAATACTTCCGCGATCCTGACCGCGAGCGACCGCACCGGGTCTGCTGGGGTCGAAAGACCACGCGTGCCTCGCGATGGGCCACTCCCGGGCGAGAGGCGGAAGCACCCGCAGTGACGTCCGCAGCACTATGGTCCAACGCTCCAGCGCGCGCTCGTCACGCGCGCGCCACTCGAAGCCGTAGGCCTCGCGAATCGCCGGTGGCAGTGATCCAATGGTGAGCAGTTGCATCGCGCGAAATGCCGGCCAGGCCACCTGCCATTTCGGCGGGTACAACACAGCTCTGGCGAGCGCGCGGCTGGTGTCGGTGACGACCATGCGGCCCCCGGACAGCATCTCGCCCATGTACGTGTCGAGCTGCGCCGAGTCACGCGGCAGCCACCCCGCCGGCATGCCCATCAGCGGCTCCATGATCGCAGCCTCCACGCAGTACTGATCCCGCTCACGACGCGTCAGGGGACCGACGAGCCGTTCGTAGGTCAACGGGATCGACTCGAGCAGCGTCGCGTGCACCCACCGTTGCAGGTCGGGATCGTGAGCCGAGTACGACTCGCCGGCCTGAGCGTGGACGCACCCTTGCACGCGATCGTGGATCGTGTTGATCCTGGCTGCGGTTGTGATCACCTCCTCCGTGTCGCCGAAGGTCAGTGACAACATCGCGCCGACAGTTGAATGCAGCCGCCGGAAGCTCGCGCGCAGGCTCCCTCGAAAACCGCTGTGGCCGTGGACGCCGGCAGCCACCGATGGATGCGCCAGTTGCAGCAGAATCGCGCGACCCCACCCGGCGACCACCACCACCTCGCGGTTGACCTTCCACGTCACACTACCGGGCCCGGCCGCCACATGGTCCGACTGCAACAGGCGTGCGCGTACCGCCGCGCGATGACGTTCGGTTGCTTCAGTCATGGCTGTCCACTCTGGGCCGCGTGAATGACCTGCCGGAGTTTCTGCAGTCGCGGCTCAATCTGTTTCATGGACGCTCCATTGGTTCTGACGTACCAGAGCAGCCTGCCACAACCGCGCGGCACCAACCATTGGCGACCAAGCGCCTCAAGCACAGCAGGCCGCCGGTATTCCTCGACAAACGCGGTGGCCAATGACAGCCATCGGTCATCAGGCAACCCAATCAGCTCCAGAAGAACCGCCATCACATCGTCGCACTGACGAAGGGTGGCGGAGACCTCGAATGCGTGGCGGATGTCGAAGTCAATCAGGGTCGCCCGTTCCTCAGCCATGTCACAGAGGATATTGTCGAGGTGCAGATCACCATGAGACCACCCGGCGCGGTAGCGGGCGCACGTGATCTCGTGGACTCGCCGCAGTTCGCGGGCGGCCAGCACCAGAGCCCTTCTCACGTCGGGGTCGTTCCGCCGGATGATCGTACGCACACTGATTCCGTCCACTCTGGAAAGCACCACAGCGGACCTCGACTCAACCCTGGCGCCCGGCCGCTCGGGATACAGCAGTTGGGCACAATACACTTCCCAGGCCGCCCATTCGCCGGCGCGGAGAAACATGGAAGTGCCGTCATGCGCGAGCGCCAGGAATCGGTTCGCGAACCAGATGATGACCTGTGCGCCTGCCCGGCGCCGCTTCACAAACACGGGTGCACCATCGCGGTCAGTTGCCTCAACGTGATTGACCCGTACACGATTCATCAGCCGGCCGGCGGCCTGTTGTAGTGAGTCCATCACCGATGGGCCACCTGTCGCGCATCGCGCTGTCGCCGCCCGGCCAGATGAAGGACGAGAGTGGTCACCATCGTGAAGGCATGAAGCGCCACACGCAGCGGGAACACGCCCCGGCCGGAATCCCCGGACGGCAGTGCATAGGATCGGGCCGCCTCTGCCGTCAACGCCAGGGCCTGTGGAAGCGACGCTGATGCCGTCAGAAAGCTGGGCAGGCCCGCGGATTCATCCTCTGGGTAGTCCAGCACATCGTCAATGATCTGACACTGCATGAGAATGCGAAAGAGGGTGTCCACATCGTTGTCGTCCTGAGCCGCGCGGATGTCGGGTTCGCGGCAGTCCGGATTCAAGGCGATTGCGGCGGCTGTGCACAATGCGAGCCGCGCCACGGATTCCCGATACGAACGCACATCGTCAAAACACCGGTGATCGCCGCCGATCACAGGGCGTGCGCTTTCCAGTGCTCGAAGACGGCCGAGGTATGCGCTGAGGCACTCGCCCAGGCCAGCCTCCTCAAGCCGCGTCCGGATCACGCGGCATTCGTCGCTGTGTGAGGCTTTCTGGTCCCAAACTGCATTGGCGCATCCTTCGAAATCCAGGAACATGCCGAGTTCGCGGACTCTCGTGCGGGACATCGGGCGCGAATGGCGCAGTACATGGAGCGTGTCGAGCGCGACAATCCCCAGCACACGCAACGGAGTCCTGGGTGATGCCCGAAAGAAGAGCGGGAGGCTCCGCAGCAGGGAGCCTGCGGACACAAGCGAGGCGCGCACCGTTCCGGCGTCAGACATGGCAGAGCACCACTTCGCGCGGACACATCCAGCGGATCGGCAGAAGGTCACTGACACCACGGCTGACCACGAGCCGGCTCGGCCCCCGCTGATGACTCAGGAAGCAATAGGGGTAAAAGAGCGCTCCGGGAAAGAGACGGTCGCGGTACACGCCGCCCACCACCTGGAATCCATGCAGATGCCCGGCCAGGACGAGGTCGTACCCTTCGTGCCTGGCGCCCTTCCAGATCCGCGGGTTGTGTGCGCAGAGGACACGCACGTGCGCCTCAGCCGGCGGCGCGCTTTCGGGACCGGCAATCGCGATCACGCGCGAGCCATGCGCCACGCGGGCAATGCGGTCGTGGATCCACTGCCCCCCGCCACGCCGCACCGCGTCCCGGACGCGGTCCATGCCGATTCGGCGGTCGTGGTTGCCGCCGATCGCCAGCACCGGAGCAACTGTGCCAAGCCTGCGCACCAGATCGGTGAGAGGGCTGAGCTCGGACGGACGATCCACCAGATCGCCGCCCAGCAACACCACATCCGGCCCAGAGCGCTCCGCCGCATCCAGCACTTGCCGACACAGCAGGCCGGTGCGCCCATGCCTGAGATGAATGTCACTGACGTACAGGAGCCGGCACGCGTCGTGGCGCGCGGACACGCGCTCCTCGCGGATGTGCAGCGGCTGCTTCAGCCCGACTTCGAGCCACCCGCCAAAAACGGCACTCGTCGTGTTCATGCAGGAAGAGACGCCAGTGGCGTCTCGTACGCCGTCAGCAGACCGTGAGCATTACGTGAGATGGGAGTGAGATGGTCCAGGGTCCAGGGTCCAGAGTCCAGGGTCCTGGAGTCCTGGGGTCCGGCGGTCACATGCGACGTCTGAGGCCGTAGGCCAGGCCGAGTCCGAACGTGGCGGCTTCGCCGAAGGCGAGAATGGCTCGCGATACCGGACCCAGATCCGGCTCGCCGATCAGCCTGCCGAGCGGCGCCAGGGTGGCACGGGAGCCTTCCGCCGCGTCCGCGATCGCATGGATGGTGCCGCCCACGAGAGGAGATCCCGCAAGCGTCAACGCGAGGCCAGCCAGTCCACAGAGGACGCCGGTCAGAAGGGCCGAGCGCAGGCGGTGGACGGTCGCGAGCGCGTAACCCATCCCAGCGGCTCCCCCAATCACGACGCCCTCGAGCCCGCCACCGACTTCGACGTCAACGCCGACCACGGCGGCAAGCCCCCAGCGCGCCATCCACTGGACGGCCACTCCCGCGATTCCGCCTCCCAGCGCGGCGCCAGCCGTACACGCCCAGACACGCTGCAACCTCGCGTGGGGTTCAGCCAGTGCCAGCCCCGCGCCCACGCCGCCGCCCCCCAGTGCTCCGCAAACGCCGCCGATCACGGCGAGGACGGGTGCAATCGCGATTGTGGCCGCGCTGCCCGGGGCCGCGGCGAGGATCAGGCCGCCGAGGCCGCCGGCTGCGAGGCCCGCCAGCCCGCCACCCGTCGCTCCGCCAATCCAGTACGGCTGGGCCACGCGCGCGTCGAGCACGGCCGTGGCGCCCGGCGCGGCCTCGGAGGCGCCCAGCGGGGCCTCGTTTTGGGGCGCAGCGTCCTGCTCCTCAATCACGTCGAGGACAAACTGGTAGCCGTGGCGCGAAACAGTGCGGATGAAGCGGGGCTCGCTGGAGTCGTCGCCCAAGGTGCGGCGGATGGTGCGGACGGCCTGGCTCAGCGCGCTATCCGAGACGTTGGCATCCGTCCAGACGCGTTCGAAGATCTCGCGACGATGCACTGCCTCGTGACGCCGTTCGATCAGCAGCACCAACAGATCGAAGTACCTCGGGATGAGCGGCACTTCACGTCCATCGCGGACGAGCAGACGCCGCTGCGGCGAGAGCGTGAACCCGCTGAAGCGGTATCGAATCACAACAGACAGACTACGCGAGGTCGTACCGGTCGAGGTTCATCACCTTGGCCCAGGCCGCCACGAAGTCACGCACAAACGTGTCCTTCGCGTCGTCACACGCATACACCTCGGCAAGAGCCCTCAGCACCGAGTTGGAACCAAAGACCAGGTCGGCGCGCGTTCCGGTCCACGTCGCGTGGCCGGTTGCGCGATCGCGGCCCTCGTACACGCCCGCCCGATCAGCCGCAGGCTCCCAGGTCGTTTTCATGTCGAGCAGATTGACGAAGAAGTCATTGGTCAGCAGCCCCGGCTGTTTCGTGAAGACACCGTGTCTGGACTGCCCCACCGTCACATCCAGTACGCGCAGACCGCCGACAAGCACGGTCATTTCCGGCGCGGTCAGAGTAAGCAACTGCGCCCTGTCCACCAACTGCTCCTCGGCCGAAACGCCATGACCACTCCGCAGGTAGTTGCGGAAGCCGTCGGACGTCGGCTCGAGTGGCGCAAACGCTTCCACGTCGGTTTGTTCCTGTGACGCGTCCATGCGCCCCGGCGTAAAAGACACCGTCACCTGGTGACCAGCGTCGCGGGCTGCCTTCTCGACGGCCGCGCTGCCTGCCAGCACGATCAAGTCAGCAAGTGCGATCTTCTTTCCACCAGACTGTGCGGCGTTGAAGTTCTTCTGGATCACCTCGAGTGCATCGAGGACCTTTGCCAACTGCGCCGGCTGATTCACTTCCCAGAATTTCTGCGGCGCCAGACGAATGCGCGCACCGTTCGCGCCGCCCCGCTTGTCACTGCCGCGGAAGGTCGAGGCCGACGCCCACGCCGTGGAGACCAGTTCTGAGACCGACAGACCCGACGCGAGGATCGTCGCCTTCAGCGCGGCGATGTCCTGCGCGCCGACGATCGGATGATCCACCGCAGGAATCGGATCCTGCCACAACAGGGTCTCGCTGGGTACGAGCTTGCCGAGATACCGCGTGGTGGGGCCCATGTCGCGATGCGTCAGCTTGTACCACGCCCGAGCGAACGCGTCCGCGAGCTGCTGGGGGTTTTCGAAGAAGCGGCGCGAAATCTTCTCGTAGGCCGGGTCCATGCGAAGTGCCATGTCCGCGGTGGTCATCATCGGCGCGTGGCGTGTCGACGGGTCGTGCGCATCGGGCACCGTGTTCGCAGCCGCGGCATCTTTGGGCGCCCACTGCTGGGCGCCCGCTGGGCTCTTTGTCAGTTGCCATTCGTGCCCGAAGAGCGTCTCGAAGTAGCTGTTGTCCCAGGTGATCGGCGTCGGCGTCCAGGCGCCTTCCACGCCGCTCGTGGTTGTGTGCACGCCCTTGCCAGTCCCAAGTTTATTCTTCCAGCCCAGGCCCTGCTCCTCGATGAGCGCGGCTTCGGGTTCAGGCCCCACCAGAGCGGGGTCTCCCGCGCCATGGGCCTTGCCGAACGTGTGCCCGCCGGCCACAAGCGCCACGGTCTCTTCGTCGTTCATCGCCATGCGCTTGAACGTCTCCCGGATATCACGGGCTGACGCAATCGGGTCCGGATTGCCGTTGGGCCCTTCGGGATTCACATAGATCAATCCCATCTGCACGGCGGCCAACGGATTCGACAGATCGCGATCGCCACTGTAGCGCTCGTCCGCCAGCCACTTTCCTTCAGGGCCCCAGAAAATGTCCTCTTCGGGCTCCCACACGTCTGCCCGACCGCCGGCGAATCCGAACGTCTTGAAGCCCATCGAATCCAGCGCGACGTTGCCGGCGAGCACCATCAGGTCGGCCCAGGAGATCTTGCGGCCGTACTTCTGCTTGATCGGCCACAGCAGACGGCGCGCCTTGTCGAGGTTGCCGTTGTCGGGCCAGCTGTTGAGCGGCGCAAAGCGCTGTGTGCCGGAGCCGGCGCCACCTCGGCCATCGCCCACCCGGTATGTACCCGCGCTGTGCCATGCCATGCGGATGAAGAACGGTCCATAGTGGCCGTAGTCGGCAGGCCACCAGTCTTGGGAGTCCGTCATCAGGGCATGCAGATCTTTGACGAGCGCATCCAGATCCAGGCTCTGGAACTCGGCGGCGTAATCAAACGCCTCACCCATCGGGTTGGACAGTGAGGAGTGCTGGTGCAGGATGTTCAGGTTCAGTTGATTCGGCCACCAGCTCGCGTTGGCCGAGCCTCCAGCGGTGTGGCGCCGCGCATCGCCCGCTACGGGACACTTGGATTCGTTCGACATCGTTTGATTCTATCGCAGGCCGATTGGCGAAGTCGTGATGCGCACGATGCTGACGGCGAGATCTCGGGCGTCGGCTGACTGCCCCAGAGCGCTTGGCTTCCAGGTCTGGTCGTACTCAAGCCTGATCGACGCGAGCAGACCACTCGATCGGGGCACCGTCACGGTGAAGGGCTGATGGGCGGCGGCATTGAGCACCTCAATCTCCCCTGCCGGCCGACCATCCACCGACACGCGGATGCGCGTGTGGCGTTCCGGGCTCGCAATCGCGTTGAGCCACATCGTGACGGTCGTGTCTCGATCTGTTGGCACCGGCAGGTGGAGACTGGACGAAGAGGCCGTTGACCAGATCTCGGCCGGACCGGGTTCGACCGGCACGGCCCATCCCTCACCCAGCCATCGCGCAAAGTCCGCATCCGTCGTCTCTATAGACTCCCGGGCGAACCGGGCCACGACCTCCGCATTCCGCGCGAGCAGCCGCGACATGGTGAAGCGGCGCCCATCAGGGTCCTCGCCTGCCAGCGTCACGTCTTCATAAAGCAGGCCGCTCCCGGGTCCCATCAACCACGGCTGCTTCCACCATGTGCGCCCGAAAAAGAAGCCATTCATGCCGCGACTGCGAACGTAGTCCAGCATGTGGCCCTGTGCGATGGCGGGTAACACCTCGGAGTTTGCCAGCCCGTCGAGGTTCACCGTGGTGAAGGGTGCGAACCAGCCCCACATTCCCGCGTCGGAATTGCCCACCACGGCGTCAGGAGGAAGACTCGCCGCCACCACACGGATGCGGGCCGGCTCAGCAGACTGATCCGGCCACGGTCCGCGAGCAAGTACATCGCGGCCCTGGAACGACACGCAAAGGGCGATGAGCAAAGCCGCAGCATAGGCCAGAGACCTTCGAGGCAGCAGCGACACGACAAGTGCCAGGAGCAGCATCGACAGCGCAATGATCGGCGCGAGGTACCATTCGCGAATCACCAGGCGCCACGCGCCTCCCAGCAGGACGGCCGCGCCATATGCCAGGAGAGTCGCCACGAACCCCGCCCTGGCCGGCGTCACGCCGTGGCGCCAGAACGCGATGGCGCCAAGGACACTCGCGATCGCCAGTCCCCCTTGATGCACGAGCCCGAGCCGGTCGCCCAGCGTGCCGAGGCTCGCCGTAAGAACGGCTGCAGGCCGTGCCGCGAGCACATCCAGGGACCCATGGAACGTGTGGTAGCGCTGCTCCATCACGACAAAAGCCCGTCCCGAGTCCTGCATCACACTGCCGAACACAACGACGTTGTAGATAAACCAGGGGGCCATGATGAGTGCAGCCACCACACCGGCGCGCACCAGGAGCCGAAGCCCGCCCAGGGGCTCACGGCGATGCTGGATCAGGATTCCCACCCAGACGAGCACGGCCAGAAACGTGGCGTCGGTGCGACTCAGGCACACCGCTGCCGTGATGACGCCGAACCGGATGGCATCGGGTGACGAGCCGACACCCCGCACAAATCCCTGCCACAACAGCAGGCTCGTGGTGAACATCAGCAAGCCTGTTTCAAGGCCGTTGACCGCGTGCGTGAAGACAACAGGATTGAGCACCATCAGGACGCTGAAAACCACCGCCACGCGCCGTTCCCACAGGTGCTCGACGCAGCGCGCCAGCACGGCGATGGCCAACGCCGTCAGGGTCGCGCCGGCGACGAGGACATACACGAACTGATGCCCGGCCACGGCAAGTACTGGTGTGATGACAAGGGCCCAAAGCGGATGAAAGCCGTTCGTTCGCGTGAGGCCGTCGAACGTAAACCACCATCCCTCACGGATGTGCTCCGCGACACCGAAGTAGTAAAACGCGTCGTCAGGTACGAACCCGAGCAGGCGATCGGGATCCGTGGCCGAGAGATAGAACACCCACAGGGAAGAGGCGACGGCGAAGGTGAGGGGCCACACCCACAGGAAGGCTCGCGACACGCCAGCGGAGCCTATCATCGGGGCAGATCGTTGGGAAGTTGGGAGGGTAGGAACTTGGGAACTTGGTTCTGGCCGCGATCGCACATAATCTCCCCTATGACCCGCCTTTTGCTTCCGCTGTTCCTGGCCGTCTCGACGATCGCCGCCGTTGTCGCTCAACAGCGAGCCCTCACCGGGCAGACCGCTGGCCAGGGCGGCGACCAGTTTCTCGACGGCATCGGCGAAACCAGCCTGGTCGCCCGCTACGTCTTCAACGGCAACACCGAAGACTCGTCGCGGAACCAACTGCATGCGACGATGCGGGGGACCGGCGCGGTGTTTGTTGATGACGGTGGACGGCGCGTGCTGCTGCTGACGGGCGCCGGCAGCCATGTGCAACTGCCGTCGGAGGCACTGGAGGGCGAGGACGCCATCGCGGTCGTCGGGTGGCTCTACCTTCCCACGCGTGCGACGGGTCCGGTCTTCGATTTTGGCCAGAACATCGAAACGCGGCTATTCGCCATCGTGGACGCTCAGGGATTCCGCGCCTCAGCAGTCGTGGGCGGAAAAAGCCAGGGAGAGGCCCCGGCCAAACCGGTGGTCGAGAACCAGTGGATTCACTTCGCAGTGGTTCTTGATCCGGCCAGCAAAGTATTGACGACGTACATCGATGGCGTGCGGGCGGGCCAGGCGACGGGAGTTGCCGTGACGCCGAACCAGTTGGTTCCGCAGTCGCTCTCGACCAACCGGCTGTTCCTCGGGCGGTCGCAGGACGACAATGCCCCGACACTTCATGGGCGATTTCGCGACGTCCGCCTCTATCGCATCGCCCTTGGTGACGAGCCTGTCGCCACCATCCGGCGCAATGCCCTTGCGGCTCCGCCATCGGCGCAGGGAGGCCGCGGACGTGGTGCGGCCCCAGTCCAGATTTCGACGGCGAACATCCCACCCGAATCACCATTTGCCGCGCGGCTGACGGTGGTTCCGGACATCACGGTGGACACGGTCGTCGGCACGTTGCCGAGGCTGCCGGCTTCCGTCCCCGCGACGTATGCGGGTGGTGTTGCTGGTGAAGCCCGTGTGATCTGGCCGTCGCCCACCGACAACGCCGCGGTGTTGAAGGTCGGCACTTATGTCGTCAGCGGCCTGGTGCCCGGCACACGCTTCGAGCCGAAAGCCACGGTCATCATCAAGGTGCCGGTGGGCACCACCACTCCGCCAGAGCGACTGGTGGAGGCATTCCCGCTCAACCAGATCGTGCTCGATCGCGACGCGCAAGGGCGCGACACGCCATTCATCAAGAATCGCGACAAGTTCCTGCGCGGCCTTGCGGCCACGAACCCCGACGCGTTCCTGTACAACTTCAGGGAGGCGTTTGGCCAGCCGCAGCCCGAGGGCACCCGGCAGCTCGAAGGATGGGACAACCAGACCACACGGTTACGCGGGCATGCGAGTGGTCACTACCTGACGGCGATCGCGCAGGCGTATGCGAGTACGGGATACGACCCGGCGCTGCAGGCGAAGTTCCTGACGAAGATGAACTATCTGGTGGACACGCTGTACGACTTGTCGCACAAGTCCGGCCGGCCAGCGCAGCCGGGCGGGCCGTCCATCGCCGACCCCAAGGCCGTACCAATAGGCCCCGGCCGAGCGAGCTACGATTCAAACCTCAGGGCCGGCGCCATCCGCACCGACTACTGGAACTGGGGCACCGGCTTCATCAGCGCCTACCCGCCCGACCAGTTCATCATGCTCGAGCGCGGCGCCACGTACGGCACGCAGGATAGCCAGATCTGGGCGCCGTACTACACGCTGCACAAAATCCTTGCGGGCCTGCTCGACACGTACGAAGTGGCCGGCAACAAGAAGGCGCTTGAAATTGCACGCGGCATGGGCGGCTGGGTCCAGACCCGACTGAGCGCGCTGCCGACCGAGACGCGCATCAGCATGTGGAACCGGTACATCGCCGGCGAATACGGCGGCATGAACGAAGCGATGGCCCGCCTGTTCAGGCTCACGGGCGAGCGCCGCTTCCTGGACACCGCGAAGTTGTTCGACAACATCAACTTCTTCTACGGCAACGCGAGCCGCGATCACGGTCTGGCCAAAGGCGT
>JBKJQX010000201.1:0-61877 GCA_046594875.1 Vicinamibacterales bacterium | reverse complement strand
GTCACCGCAGGCGCCGCCTGCAGCCACCGCCGAGTCACCCGCGGGCACCCAGACGCTTGTCCTGACCGCCGAGGCGGTGAGCCGCGCCGGCATCAGCGTGTCGCCGGTGACCACGTCAACTGAAGGCAGCGCCCTGCGCGTGCCAGGTGTGGTGGAGCCAGACGCCTACCGCACCGTTGAGGTCACTCCGATCGTCAGCGGCACTGTCGTCAGCGTGTCGGCGTTGCTTGGTGACGCTGTTGCCTCAGGCGCGCCGGTGGCACGATTGCGGAGTCCTGAGCTCACTGATGAAGCGCGCCGCTGGCTGACCGGGCGCGCGGCTCTCGATGCCGTCAGCCGGCGGCAGCAGCGCACACGGCAACTGGCGAAGATCGGCGCGGCCAGTCAGGAAGAAGTTGAGGCGGTGCAGGCCGAGTTCGTGCAGGCTTCCACCGAGGTCGACACGGCACGCGCCAGACTCGCGCGTCTCGGGTTGAATGACGCGCGCCTTGCAGCCATTGCGGCCGGCGAGGCGGCGCCGGAGGTGATCGACGTTCTCGCGCCCGCCAGTGGCGTGGTCGTTCGACGCGCGGCGAATCCCGGTCAGAACGTCGCAGAGGCCGATTCGCTCCTCACGTTGGCCGATGTGCGTCACGTCTGGGTGATGGCCGATGTGTTTGAGCGCGATCTCGGTCCTGTGCGAATCGGCCAGGCTGTGACCGTGACCAGCGAGGCGTTCAGCGGCCGTATTTGGACCGGCCGCGTGGCCTACATCGATCCGGAACTGGCGCGAGATACTCGGACAGCGCGCGTGCGCATCGAGGTGGGCAATCCCGACGCCGCGTTACGTTTCGGGATGTTCGCCGTGGCCACCATTTCGGCGTCGGCGTCTGTTCCGCGCGCACAGGTGCCCAAAGCGTCGGTACAAACGCTTGGCGCCGTCTCGGTCGTCTACGTCGAACTGCCTGGCAAGCCACACACCTTTGTCGAACGCCCGGTTGTGCTCGGTGATCCCTCCGGCGATCACGTGGACGTTCGGTCAGGGGTGTCACCCGGTGACCGCGTGGTGGGCGCCGGCACGTTCTTCCTTCGCGCCGAACGAGACCGCCTGGGCTGGCCGCAGCCTGTCGCGCCGGCGCCGGTACGTGAGCTCGAAGCACCCGAGTCTGCCGTGGCTCGCCGCGTCATCGAGATCACCTCAACAGGATTGAGTCCGGCGCGGCTGACAGTGCCCGCACATCAACCCATCGACCTGGTGTTCATTCGCCGCGTCGAGGATACCTGCGGCACCGATGTGCTGATTCCGGCCCTGGGCATTCGCCGCGCGTTGCCGTTGAACCAACGGGTCACCATTCGCCTTCCTGCGCGGAGCCCGGGCGAACTCGCCTTCAGTTGCGGCATGGACATGCTGCGCGGAGTCATCGTGGTGACGGCCGATGGTGGTTGACAATTCGAGGTTTTGAAGGTTCAATGTTCATGTTTTGATTACTCAAAAAGACCAATTCCTTCGACGAGCGGCTGGATTTTTCCTCGCCACGAGTCTGGCTGGCCCGGCGCTGGCCCAGACCCCGCCGACGGCCCCGCCCCCACAAGAGCCCAAAACGCTGCTGTCGGGCTACATGGAAGCGCATTACAACAAGACCCAGTTCCTCGACGGTGAGTTGGACTTCCATCGATTTGTCCTGCTGGTCACGCACCGCTACAGCGATCGCATTCGTTTCGTCGGCGAACTTGAGGTCGCGCACGCCTTCGTCGAAGGGTTTGAGGAAGCGGGTGAGCTGGAACTCGAACAGGCCTACCTCGACTTCCTGCTGTCGCGTTCGTTCAACATTCGCGCCGGGATGATGCTGGTGCCCGTGGGCATCATCAACGAGCGCCATGAGCCGCCCGTGTTCTACGGCGTCGAGCGTCCGCTGCTCGACACCGCCATCATTCCCACCACCTGGTTTGAGGTGGGTCTGGGCGCGCACGGTGAACTGGGCCGGGGGTGGCGGTATCGCGCGTTCCTCATGGCGCCGCTTAACGCGGCGCGGTTCACTGCCGAAGAAGGACTGCGGGGCGGACGGCAGAAGGGCAGTCGCGCGAACCTCGGTAAAGTGGCGGCGACCGGGCGCGTGGAATACGTCGGTACCCGTGGCCTCACTGTGGGCACGAGCTTCTGGACCGGCAAGTCTGGCTTCGAATTCCGGCCGCGGTTTGATGTTCCGGTCCACGTGCTCGAGGCCGACGCCCGGTACTCGCGTGGTCGTCTTGACCTTCGCGCCCAGGCCGCACAGGTTTCGGTGAGCAACACACCTGAGCTCAACGACGCGGTGGGCCGCACGATCGGCATCGATCCAAACGTGGCAAAGACGATGCGCGGGGCGTATGTGGAGGCTGGGTATCGCGTGGTGTCTGGCGCCAGGTTTGGCGACATCGGCGCGTTCGTGCGGTACGAAGACGTCGATACCCAGTTCCGCATGTCGCCTGGCTACCTGCCTCTGAAGGAGTTCGACCGAACGGCCTGGGTGATGGGCGCGACGTACTGGCCCGACGCCGACATCGCCGTCAAATTCGACTACACCGTGCTGCGGAATCGAAGCACCTCGGTCACCGCACCCAATACATTTGCCGTGGGCCTGGGATGGTGGTTCTGATGCGCATCGCCCTGTTTCTCCTGCTCGTCTTTGCCGGGTCGCAGTCGCCGGCGAAGGTCATCGACATCAGTGCGGAGCGTTTTGCGTTTACGCCATCGGAGATTCGCACCAACGTTGGGACACGCCTGGAAATGCGCGTGACCAGTGATGACACCACCCACGGATTCCGCATCGTCGGCACCGACATCAACGTGGAAGTGCCCAAGCGCGGCAAAGGGAAGGCCACAGTCGTCTTCACGCCAAGTGCGCCTGGCAAGTACATCTTCGAGTGTTCCCACACATGCGGCGCAGGCCACTCGTTCATGCGCGGCGTCATCGTGGTGAGCAAGTGAGGCGCGTCGCGGTCACCAGGTTTGGCAGCCTGGTGGCTTTCTGCGCGGTCGTCTTCGGCGCGGCGTGGGTGACAGCCCTGCAGCGCGTCACGCAACCCGGCGATCCGCTGCCAGGAATTACACCCGCAGAGTTCGAACTCTTCCGCATGGGGCTCGACGACTTCCTGGAAGTCGAAACGGCTGAAGAAGGCCTGGGGCCGGCCTTCAACGGGACGAGCTGTGCGGTGTGTCACAACGTGCCGGCCATCGGCGGCATCTCACCGGTGGCGGAAGTCCGCGCCGCAAAGACCGGCCCGGCAGGTGAGTTCGTGCCGCTCGACCCTTCTGGCGAAACCATGTTCCACTTGTTTTCGATTCCCAATCACGGGTGCCAAGCGGTGTTGCCCGCCGACGCCACGGTTGTGGCGCGCCGCATGCCGATTCCGTTGTTTGGCGCCGGCCTCGTCGAGGCGATTCCCGACGACACCATTCTTGCGCTCGCCGATCAGTTTGATCGCAATCGCGATGGTGTCAGCGGCCGAGCGGCCGTCGTTCGCGACATCGGCACTGGCCAAACCCGCGTGGGGCGTTTCGGATGGAAGGCGCAGCACGCCACGCTCCTCACGTTTGGCGCCGATGCCTATCGCAACGAGATGGGCATCACGAACGATCTGTTCCCGCAGGAGCTGTCCGTTGGCGTGAGCGCCGCCCGGATGAAGGTGTGCGATCCGATTCCCGATCCCGAAGACATCCGCGACCCGCGCACGCGCCGGCGAGGTGTGGATAACTTCGAGAGTTTCATGAAGCTGCTGGCGCCAGTGGCGCGCGAGGCGGGTGGCGCCGATGCGGTGCTGGGAGAGACGCTGTTCACATCCATCGGCTGCGCCACTTGCCATGTGCCCGTGCTGATGACGGGGCCGAACGCCAATCCGTTGTTCGATCGCAAACCAGTGGCCCTGTTTTCAGATCTCCTCTTGCACGATGTGGGCACCGGCGACGGCATCGTCCAAGGCGTGGCAGACGCCAGCGAAATGCGGACGCCGGCGTTGTGGGGCCTGCGGATGCGCCGCCCGTTCCTGCATGACGGATCGGCGCCGACCATTGAAGACGCGATCCGTCGCCATGGCGGCGAGGCCGCGCTCGCACGGCGGGGCGCAGAACAGATGTCTCCGCGCGAGTTCCAGGCCCTGCTCGCGTTCCTCCGCTCCCTTTGAGGCTCTGCGCTACCCGCGCAGCGTGAAAACGGCCGAGAGAATGGCGACGAGGATCGTCAGGGACGCCGCGCCGATGCCGCCCATCAGCCAGCGGAACTGCGTCTTCGTCTCGCGACGGCTGTCGGCGATCTCGCTTCGCAGGCCGGCAAAGTCGTCGCGCGTTTCGCTCCTGAGGTCGGCCCAGATAACCTGGGTGTGGTTCCGGCCTTCGCTCAGTCCGGCGTCAAGCCTGGCTTCAAGCCGCACGATCGATTGCTTGACCTCGCCAAAGCCCGTTCGCATCTCGTGTCGGACATCGGTCAGGCCGGCCTGCATGTCACTTCGAACATCGGTCAGGCCGGTCTGCATGTCACTTCGCACGCTGGCCAGGCCGGTTTGCATGTCACTTCGCACGCTGGCCAGGCCGGTGTGCAAGTCACTGCGAACATCGGTCAATCCGGCGTGCATGTCACTGCGAACGTCGGTCAAGCCTGCGTGCAGGTCGCTTCGGACACCTGTCAGGCCGGCGTGCATGTCGTCTCGCACCTCGGTCAGTCCGAGGTCGAGCTGACCTTCGACCCGCCTGAGCGACGCCTTGACGTCGATCAGGTTCTGATTCACCGCCTCGAATTGTTCTTCGAGCCTTGTCACGCGTTCCACCACTTCTGCCATCTGTCCCTCCCGAGTCACCGGGGACAGCAGCATGTTTCATGCCCAAAGGCCGCGCCGAAATTCAGGCCGCATCTGAATCCGCCTTGCAAAATCCGCCATGTCTTCAGTCCTTGGTATGGCAGTTTCTGACGACGACGGTAGCATCGTCGATGGGTGTCGTCACGCGAGAAGATCGTGCCAGGCGCGGTGGCTCGGGTCACCACCGCATGGTTCTGACGCCACAGGGCTGAGGGCGTCTACCGTGGCCCGAACGTCCGCTGCTTACGTTCGCCGTCCCGGTATTCCGTTGACGCGGTGTAGAAGCCGGACGAGGTGAGCGTGACGGTCACGCGGCCGGCGCCCGTGTTCTCCCAGAACCATCCGTGCACGCCTGGCTTTGGAGCCAGGAACGAACCTGCGGCCGACGCGCCGGAGCCCTTGCCGTAGCTCTCCGAGTACCGCGCCGGTGCGCCGTCTGGCTCCCCGTGAAAATCGAAGGCGACGGCCGTTGATGCAGTCCATGTGTAGACGAGGCTCGCGCCTTGTTCCATGCGGTACTTGTATTCAACGCCTTCGAAAGGGCGCAGCTCCACGGTGAAGGTGTCCTGTGCGAGATTGCCCGTCTGTTTCGCATCGACGCCTCGAACGTCGGCCTCAACTGGCGCGTTCGGCCCCGACGCCGGCTCCTCTTGTCCAGCGGTGGCCAGGGTGGTGAGCCCGAGCGCCCGGCCGGTGCCCAGCGGGTCGATGTTGTATTCAGCAGGCAGCACCGTGGTCACGAGCACAATGAGCGCGATTCCCAGCGCTGCTGCGGTGGCCATCAGAATCTGCCGGGGGGAGGCGTAGGCAGGCGTGTGTGTCATCAGGTCACCGATTCACGAAGTAGCCGACAAGCTGGTAGCCCAGCAGCGCGAAGCCGCCCGCCATCAGGATGGTGTTGGTCGCAAACGCGTGCCGCAGAAAACCGTGGCGCGTGCGCCACCAGGTGAAGACCACCAGCACGCCCATCAACGCCAGAACCTGCCCCAGCTCCACGCCCACGTTGAACGCGACAAGGTTCGCCAGAAGGCCGTTGGCCGGCAGCGCCAGTTCCTGAAGCTTGGTAGCGAGTCCGAGGCCATGGAACAGGCCGAAGATGAACACGGCCCAGCCTGCATCGGGCCGTCGGCCGAAGGCGCGTTCGAAACCGCCTACGTTCTCAAAACCCTTGTAGACCACCGACAAGCCGATGATGGCGTCAATCAGGTAGGCGTTAGCCGGCACGTTCGCCAGGACGCCGATCATCAACGTCAGACTGTGGCCCAGCGTGAACAGGCTGACGTACTTCACCACGTCCACCGTGCGATAGAGGAAGAAGATGACGCCCACAAGAAACAGCAAATGGTCGTAGCCGGTGACCATGTGCTTCGCGCCCAGGTACATGAACGGCGCCGGGGCAGGTCCGGTCACGGTGCGGACGAACGCCGCGTCTCGATTGGATACGCCGTGTGCGACGAGCGCCTCGGGCCAGAGCACGGACGCCGCGACGATCAGGGCAGTCGTGGCGAGCAGCAGGTGCAGCCGCCTGCTCATGACTGCCCCCACTCCTGCTCATGTGGGGGCAACCCGTACAAGGCCGGCCACACAATAAGAGTCAGCACGATTGATCATTCTACTCGTGCGTGGCCCGTGACGACCGGGCTGTCGTGGTGCTCGGCTACTTCATTTCCTTGTGTTTCATCATCGGGCACATCGCCATGGAGTCCTTGCCTTCGGCCATGTGCTCCATCATGTGGCTCATCATGCCCTGGTGCATTTTCATCATGCCGGCGTGCATCGCCTGACGCTGCGCCACGATTTCGGTGACGACGACGGCCGTTGCCGCCGGCTTGGCTGACTGCGTCGCGTTGTTCATTGCTGTGACGAGCGAGCCGAGCTTCTGATCGGCGGCTTTCATGTCGGCAGTCATCTTGTCGTGTTCGGCCATCATGGCCTGACACTTCTTCGCCATGTCGGGCGACATTTTCATCTGATCTGTCATCTGATGCGGGGGCATCGGCGGCGTCTGCGCAGCCAGCGCTGAGACCGACATTAACCCGACCGCCACCAGAACCACGTTCCGCATTCGTTTCACACTCATGATTGGACTCCTTGCGAGTTCAGACCCTACCCATCGATGGTCTCACCGTGACCAGGTGTGGGCTGTGCGTAAGTGCACATTCATTCAGATTGTGTGTCCGCTGGCATTTGTCCGCTCCAGCTCACGCTCCTGTGCGGTCAACCGATACAGGACCGGCAACACGATCAGCGTCAACAGGGTGGACGTCATGATGCCACCTGCCACGACCGTGGCCAGCGGTCGCTGCACTTCAGCGCCAGTTCCCGTGGCCAGTGCCATCGGCAGGAAGCCCAGCGAAGCCACCAGCGCGGTCATCAAAACCGGCCGGAGGCGGGCTACCGCGCCGTTGAACACGGCGTCGTCAATCGAGGCGCCATCAGCCCGCAGTCGATTAATGAACGTCAGCATCACGAGTCCATTCAGCACCGCCACGCCAGACAAGGCAATGAACCCCACGGCGGCGGAAATGGAAAAAGGAATATCCCGCAGCCACAGGAAGAACACGCCGCCGGTGAGCGCGAGGGGGACGCCGGAGAACACCAGCAGCGCATCCCGCATGTTGCCAAAGGTCACGAACAGGAGCGTGACGATCAGCAGCAGGGCCAGCGGCACCACCACGGATAGGCGGCGCCGTGCGGACAACAACTGCTCGAACTGACCGCCCCACGCAGTCCAGTAACCGGCTGGAATCTCCACGTCCTGGGCGATGCGACTCGTAGCATCTTCCACAAACGACCCGATATCGCGCCCGCGGACGTTGGCTGTAACCACCACGCGCCGTTTGCCATTCTCCCGGCTGACCTGGTTGGGGCCGGGCGCCACGTCGAATGTGGTCACCTGGCCGAGCGGTACAAATCCACCCTTGTTCGGAAGCGCGATCGGCAAACGTCCGAGCGCATCAAGATCTGTTCGCACGGGCTCGGGCAACCGGACGATGATGTCGAAGCGGCGGTCGCCTTCAAAGACCTGCCCCGCCCGCTGGCCACCCATTGCGATTTCCACGGTGTCCTGCACGTCAGCCACGCTCAGACCCAGCCGGCCAATCGCCTGGCGATCGATCTGCACGGTCAGGACAGGCAGACCGGTGGTTTGTTCCAGGGTCACGTCCGACGCGCCCGGCACGGCGCGGAGCGCGGCTTCGATTTCAGCGCCTACTTCTTCGAGTGTCGCCATGTCGTCCCCGTAGACCTTGACCGCCACATCACTGCGGACGCCCGCGATCAGTTCGTTGAACCGCATCTGGATCGGCTGGATGAACTCGTAGTTGTTTCCCGGCAGCGTCAGCAATTCGGTCTCGAGCTGTCGCAACAGCGACGTCTTTGACCGGCTGGGGTCGGGCCAGTCGGCGGGCGGCTTGAGCATCACGTACGTGTCCGCGACGCTTGGCGGCATGGGGTCCGTGGCAATTTCCGCTGTGCCAATTTTTGAGAACACGTAGTCAACTTCCGGATACGTCTTGAGCTTGCGCTCCAGGGCGTGCTGCATTTGCACCGCCGTGGTGAGGCTCGTGCCTGGAATGCGGAGCGCGTGAACCAGCAGATCACCTTCATCCAGGCTCGGGAGGAACTCCGTGCCCAGTCGAGTGCTCATCAATCCGGTAACCACCAGCAATCCGGCGGCCGCAATGGCCGTAGCTCCCCGATGCCGCAGCGCGGTCCGCAGCGACGGCGCATACGCTCTAGTCGCCACCGCAATGATCGGATTCTCGCGCTCGGACATGCGGCCGGTTACGAAGACGGCCACCGCCGCTGGCACGAACGTCATCGAGAGGATCATCGCCCCGATGAGGGCGGCCAGCACGGTGAACGCCATCGGGTAGAACATCTTGCCCTCGATGCCGGTCAGCGTGAGGATGGGCAGGTAGACGATCATGATGATCACCTCCCCGAACATCGTCGCCGTGCGCACCTCGCTCGAGGCCGCAAACACCGTTTCGAATCGTTCCGGACGGGTCAACACCCGCCCCAGTTCGTGCTGGCGGAGGCCAAGCCGCCTGATGCAGTTCTCAACGATGATGACGGCGCCGTCGATGATGATGCCGAAGTCCAGCGCGCCCAAGCTGAGCAGGTTGCCGCTGACGCCCCACTCCACCATGCCGGTGATGGCGAACAACATCGACAGCGGGATGACACACGCGGTGATGATCGCGGCCCGAATATTTCCGAGAAATGCGAAGAGGACAACGATGACGAGCAGCGCACCGAGGGTCAGGTTGTGGCGCACGGTCGAAATGGTCTCGTCTACGAGCGTGGACCGGTCGTAGACGGTCTTCACCTTCACACCGTCCGGCAGGGTCTGATTCACCTCAGCCACTTTGTCAGCCACGCGGCGCGCGACAATCCGGCTGTTCTCGCCCATCAGCATGAACACCGTGCCGAGCACCACTTCGCGGCCGTCTTCGGTGGCCGCGCCGGTGCGCAGTTCCTTGCCGAGTGCCACGGTACCAAGGTCGGTCAGCGTGATCGGTGTGCCCTGATGCGTGCCAATCACGATCCGCCGCAGGTCGTCGAGCGAGGTCACTTGTCCCGGCGCCCGGATGAGGTACTGTTCGCCCCGTCGTTCGATGTAGCCGGCGCCAACGTTGGCGTTGTTGGCGGTGATGGCCTCAAGCACATCGCGGAACGTGAGCCCGTACGCCATGAGCCTGACCGGATCGGGTGTGACGTGGAACTCGCGCGTGTATCCGCCGATGCTGTTGACGTCGGCCACGCCGGGTACGGTGCGCAACTGGGGCCGCACGATCCAGTCCTGGATCGTGCGCAGATCCATCCCGGACTTGATTTCGTCAGCGTCACCCGTGTTGGGCGGGTCGTACTCGACTGTCCAGAGGTAGATTTCACCAAGGCCCGTCGCGATCGGTCCCATCGATGGCGTCAGGCCGGGCGGCAGATTCGCCACCGCTTCCTGGATGCGCTCGTTCACCAACTGCCGAGCGAAGTAGATGTCGGTGCCGTCTTCGAAGACCACCGTGACCTGCGACAGGCCATACCGCGAGATGGACCGCGTCTGTTCAAGGTTCGGCAGGCCGGCCATCGCGGTTTCGATCGGGAACGTGATGCGCTGCTCGGATTCGAGCGGCGAAAACCCAGGTGCTTCCGTGTTGATCTGGACCTGGACGTTCGTGATGTCCGGCACGGCGTCGATCGGCAGTCGCTGATAGTTGTAGGCGCCAAATGCCGCCGCGCCGAGCGTGACTACGAGCACCAACCAGCGGTGCGCAATGGAAAAGCGGAGGATACGTTCAAGCATGGGGGGCTTCCGCTTAGTGATCGTGGGTCGCGCCGAGTTTGCCGATCTCGGCCTTGATGGCGAAGCTGTTGGTGGCGGCGTAGCGGTCACCGGGCTTCAGGCCGGACAGGACTTCGACCCAGACGCCGTCGGTGCGGCCGAGTGTCACAGGTCGCGCTTCGAACCAGTCACCGAAGCGGAAGAACACCACCTGCCAGTCACGGAAGGTCTGGATGGATTCCACCGGCACCGCCATGGCGACCATCGCAGAGCTCTGCGTGAGGCGGACCTTGACGAACAGGCCCGGGCGCCAGCCGGCGGCGCCCGACAGGGTGAGCCGGACCATGCCGCGCCGTGTGACTGTATCCAGCGTGGGACTGAGATAACTCACCTGGGCCGAGGTCTCACGGCCCAAATCTGCCGACTGGACGGTCGCCGTCTGCCCAAGCCGAACCGAGGCAATGTCACCGGCCCCGATGGGCGTCTCAATCCAGACTATGGAGAGGTCGCCGATGACAAACAGGGTGCGGTCAGTGGCGACGCTCTCCCCTGAGGTGACATCGCGTTGGAGCACCACCCCATCGATCGGCGCCCGCAATTCGAACCGAGGCAGGATATCTGCCGGCGCCGTCTCGAGCGCGTCGAGAAACTCGGCCGTATCGCCCAGCGTGAACAGCTTCTGCCGGGCCGCGGTCTCTGCGTGTGCCGCTTCCTTGGCATCACGTTTCGCGGCGAGGTATTCCTGCTCGGCGGAGATTTTTTTCTTCCACAGTCCCTCCTCGCGCGTCGCTTTGGCCTTCGCGAACTGTGTGTGATGCGTCGCGAACAGGTAGGCGCTTCGGGCATCGGCCAGCTCCCGGCTGTGAATGACGGCGAGCACGTCTCCTCGCCGAACGTTGTCGCCCGTCTGTCGCGCGACCGTGACCGCCACACCCGCCAGTCGTGACACAACGTGCGCCACACGCGTGTCGTCAGCGACGATCTGTCCCGTCAGCTCCAGCACCGTCGTCATCTCGCGGGTGCCAACGGTGGCGATGGTGATGCCGGTGCTGGCGAGGGTGGCGTCGCTCAACTGGACCTTGCCCTCGATCTGGGCGTAGTTCCAATCAAAGGAGCGCCCGCCGCGATGGGCCATGACCTTGACATCGAACGAGTGGGGCTCTTCGACCACGCCCTGGCCGAGGAGGTAATCAGCTTCGGGTACGAAAGGCATGCGATCGATGCGGTCGCCGAGCCTGTGCAACTCGATCGTGAGTGTCACTTCGGATGGCGCCAGAGGTTTGCCCGACCCGTCGTAGGGATACACGCGGAAGTGGGGGTCCACGCCTGTTTCGTAGATGGTGACTTCCAGCTGCAGGCCATCAGCTGAAAGGAGCCTGGCTCCATGCGGACCACGGGGATAGTCGAGTGGGCCGGACGCCGCTGTGGGGGCCACCGTGTCGCTCCGCGTGATGAGCACGTACGAGACGATGGCCAGAGCGAGGACGCCGGCGATGGTTGCGATTCGTCGAATAGGCATTGGGGGAGCTTTCCGTTTCTATCGGGCAATCTCTGACAGTGGGCGTCCCACGAGTCGTTCGACGGCGATGGCGGCCTGATGCACGGCGGCCAGCGCCTCGAGGTAATCGCGGTTCGCTGCCGTGAGGGTTCGCTGCGCATCGAGGACTTCCATCAGCCCGAAGCGACCCAGTTGATAGCCCTCGCGGACGGCATCAAAGACGGATTGGGCACCGGGCACAATTCGCGTGCGCAATGCCTCGGCATCGTCCCCCGCGCTGACCAGTACTCGGTGCGCTTCGGCCAGACGCGACTGCAGGTGGAGGCGCGCGGCATCGGCCTCGGCACGCGCCCGCGCCACATCGGCGTCGGCCGCCCGGATACCGTCCTTGTTGCGGTCGAACCAGGGCAGGGGCACGGCCACGCCGACCACCGCGGCCTGGCTGCCAAGTGATGTGAAACGCCGGTAGCCGGCACTGACGGTGAGGTCCGGCACACGGAGACTGCGGGCCACGTTGAGCGCAGCCTGCCGGCGTTCGATTTCTGATGTCCATCGGACGAGGTCAGCGGAGCTTGTCAGAGCCTCGTCAAGCGCGGGCGCTGCCGGCATGGGTGGCATGACGGAAAGATCACCGTCGGCCCGTTCGAACAACGCCGTCGCCTGGCCCCAGTGCGCCGTGAGTTGGCGCCGCCTCGCATCGAGCGTTCTTCTCGACCGATCCAGCTCAATTTGGGCCGTGGCGACGAGCACTTCCGCCCGGGTTTCTTCGATGGGCGAGACCACGCCTGCTGAGACGCGCTCGGCCACGGTGCGATGAACTTCCCGGGCCAGGGTGAGGCCGCCCGTGGCATGGCTCAGGGCGCCCTGGCCGGCGAGCACCGCATAGTAGGCGGACGTCACGCGCGAGAGGACATCCAGCCGCGCGGTCTCGTACTCCCAACCAGCGAGGTCCTGTTCCCGCTGCGCCAGTTGTTGTCGGGCGGCTCGCTTGCCGCCCAGTTCGACGAGTTGGCTCAGTTGAACTGTGGCCTGTGGTTGCACGGCACCCTCGGGAGCGGCCGCGCGGTTCGTGCCCGCCAGGTCTTCCAGCGTCACGCTGGCCACCGGATTCGGCGGGCGCCCGGCCTGCAGTTGCCGTGCTTCCGCTGCCCGACGGCCCCAGTCGACGGCCGCCAGATCCGGACTCTGCGCCAGCGCCAACGCCACTGCATCGCGCAGCGTGATTGGGCCAGCAGGGTTTTCGGCCCGAACCGCCGGTGTCTGGCCCGCCAACGGAATGGCGAGGCACCAGGCGAGTGCGGCCGGCACTGCGGCTCGGCAAATGATCGAACGTACGTTCATAACCCAATCCTTCGAAAGACACGAGCTGATGCCCGCGATCAGGCATACGCCCGGGGATTGGACAGACGCCTGGAGAAAGAGATGAGGGACGGGTTAGCGGGGCGGACCGCGCAACGGCGGTGGGGAGATGTCTGGCGGTGTGGGAATCGGAGGCCCCACGCGATCTGTGGGGGGCGTGCCTGGATTCGATGAGTTGACCCTGAACGCGCTCACCGGCTCAGCCAGAGAGGCGGTCGTTGTGACACGCGCTGCGGTCACACCGCCCAGGAACTGCGCGTCAAATTCAGCGCTCCAGACATGAAAGGACCCATGCTCGACCGGCTGCGAGTGACCAGTGCCGATGTCGCCGTGATGATCGTGCGCCGTGGTGTCGTGACTGGCGAAGTGGCGGTGGGTCATCCGCCCGTCGTGATGTTCGGTTTCGTGTCCCGCGTCGGCGTGCACATGCACAAACGGTGCTGACAGCGCGTTGAGTTGCACCGACAGGCACAGCGCCAGAATCAGGACGGTCCGTTTCATCGCGCTTACTTCGTCCTGCCGAGGCGAATCACCTGCGCCAGTTCCTCATCGAGGTCGTGGTCCACGGTGACCGAGATGGGTTCGCCCTTCTGGATCTTCGCATTGGCAAACGTCACCACCACGTCGTCTCGCAGGACCTTGGTCTCGCCGTCCACAAGGAACACCATGGGCGCAATTTTCTTGGTCTTGGCATCCACGACATTCACGCGGACGCTGGCTTTGTCTGCTTCAAGCGCCGTCCCCTTGAACGTGATGTTGTGCGCAACAAGCGTCGCGGCGGCCAGAACGACGATGACTGAGCAGACAACGGAGGTGATGATTCTCATAATTCGGACTCAGGACCCCGACTATTTTCGCGGCCTCTCGATGACTGCGGCCGCGCCTTCTTTGTTCAACGGTGCCTTGCCGGGAGCGAAGCCGTTTTGCTGCAGGACGTACGCCAGCAGGTTCAGAGCTTCCTCGTCGCTCACGACCGCCGACCCGTCATTGGGCATCGTCGTGACAATCAGCGTGAGGAGCTCGTCGAGCGCACGGCCTTCCCACTTCTTCAGAAACGGCTCGTCGCCCAGGGGCAGGTCCTTGGGCTGCTTGAGCGCCGCCACCGTAAACGCGTGGCATTCGGCGCAGAGCTTCACGAACGGCGCCTTGGCGGCATCCGCCTGGGCTTTTGAGTAGATGCCGTCGTTGGTCGTGGCCTGTCTCGCCGAAGGGCCCGGCGCAGCCGCCAGCGCGAAGGCAGACACCACTGCCATCGCACACGCAGACCACACGGCCACGGCCCCCGTAATGAGGGCGCTCGTCTTGCCGAACGTCACGGGCCTTACCTCCAGCTGAATCCGTGTTTGGTCAGCGGCAGGGAACGCACGCGCGTGCCCGTGGCGGTGAAGATCGCGTTGGTGACGGCCGGAATGATCGGCGGCAGCGCCGGTTCGCCCAGCCCTGTCGGGTTGTTGTCGGAGAGCACCCAGTGCGTTTCGATCACCGGCGGCGCCTGCCGCATGCGAAGGACCGGGTAGGTGTCGAAGTTGCTCTGCACCACCTTGCCGCCATCCACCGTGATTTCGAGCATGAGCTGGCTCAGGCCGTCGATCACCGCGCTGTGTACCTGACTCTCGGCATTGAGCGGATTGATGACGTGGCGGCCGATATCACCGGCCACCCAGACCTTGTTCACCTTGATCCGCTTGTTTGCGTCCACACTGACCTCGGCCACTTCGGCAAAGTGGCCCTGGTGACTGAAGTGGAACGCGACGCCCATCGCGGTGCCCTTTGGCAGCGTCCGTTTGCCCCAGCCTGACTTGTCAGCCACAAGCCGCAGCACACCGGCCATGCTCTCCGCGCTGAAGGCGCGACCGCCACCGCCCCCGCCGCCACCCTGCTGGGAAAGCGCGATGGGCGTACGGGCCAGCAGGTCGAGACGAAATTGCACCGGGTCCTTGCCAGCGGCGTGCGCCAACTCATCCAGGAACGACTGCATCACAAACGAGATGGCGCACGCTCCCGGTGCGCGATGCGCGCCGACGGTTACCCCTAGCGGCATCATCGACGCATGTGTGGCGAAGTTCGGCACGAAACGCGCGGGGAACTCGGTGGGACTCAGCGTCGAAGAGGGCGCAGGCCGGACGGCCGGGCCCTGTTGCGCGGGGGCGCCGGCGGCAGGCGGCGGTGCCTCGTTGCTGAACGAGACGAAGTGATTGCGCCAGGCGACCAGACCGCCCGAGGCGTCCACGCCGCCCTTGAGGTGGTGATAGCCCGATGGCCGGAACACCTCCTGGCGCATTTCGTCTTCACGCGACCAGCGAATCTGCACCGGCGCGCCAATGGTCTTGGCAATCACGGCCGTCTCGACTACGTAGTCGTTGTAGAGGCGGCGACCGAAACTGCCGCCCATGCGCGGCAGGTGCACGGTGATGTCAGCCGGCGTGATGCCCAGCGCCGTGGCGATGGTGTTGACCACGCCACCGGGTTGCTGGGTGCCTGCCCACATCTCGAGCTTGCCATTGGCAAAAACTGCCGTTGCATTCGGCGGCTCCATCGGCGCGTGCGCAAGAAACGGATATTCGTACGACGCCTCGACCATCTTGACCGCACCCGCAAGGGCAGCTTCCACGTCGCCGTCCGTTCGCGACGTGCTCTGCGGTGCCTGCGAGGTCATCGACGCGGCCTGCTTGGAGAACCCGACCGTGCTGTCATTGGCGGTGGGGCCCTCGTTCCACACCACCTTCAGCTGCTTCCGCGCGTTTTCGGCATACCACCAGCTGTCGGCCACGATGGCCACGCCGCTCATCGATCCGCCGCCCACGCCTTCCGGGATGATGAACGCGTGACGGATGCCAGGCAGTGCCCTGATGGCATCGAGATTCGCGCTGACGGCCTTGCCGCCGATCACCGGACACCGCTGATACACACCGTGCAACATGCCTGGCAGTTTGATGTCGCTGCCAAACAGCGGCTGGCCGGTCACGATCTTGTGGTTGTCCACGCCGGGCATCGGCTTGCCGATGAACCGGTAGGCCTTCGGGTCCTTGAGCACCACCGACGCGAGCGCCGGCGGCGTCATCCGTGCCGCGGCCGCCGCAAACTGGCCGTACCCCGCCGACCGGTTCGACGACGCATGCACGAGACGGCCTGGCGTCGTCGTGATTTCGGATGCCGGCACGCCCCACTGCTCGGCCGCAGCGGCGACCAGCATGTGGCGTGCGGCGCCGCCGATCTGCCGCATGGGGACCCAGTTGTTCGGCGTTGCCGTGCTGCCGCCGGCTGACTGGTTTCCGTACTTCGCCGGATTGAGGTCGCCCTGTACGATACGGACGTCCTTCCAGTCCGCATCAAGTTCTTCGGCGATGAGCATCGGCAGCATGACCTTCACGCCCTGGCCGATCTCGGGGTTTTTGGCCGTAATGGTGACGATGCCGTTCGCGTCGATGGAGACGAAGGCATTGGGCTCAAGTGGCGCTGCGTTGCCGCGGCCTTGCGCAAAAATGTCGAGCGGTTCGAGGTAAGTGGCGACCATGAACCCGCCACCGGCCAGGGCCGTGACGCGCAGGAAATCTCGGCGGTCAAGCGTCATCGTCGGGCTCATTTGGCCTCCTCAGTCATCGGTGTTGGGTCGGCCGCGCCGGTTGTGCGTACCGCTTCGTGGATGCCCTGGCGGATGCGGATGTAGGTGCCACACCGGCAGAGATTGGTGTTCATCGCGGCGTCGATCTCGGCGTCGGTCGGCTTGGGGCGCGTGGCCAGCAGCGCCGCAGCCGCCATGATCTGGCCGGCCTGGCAATAGCCACATTCCGGGACGTCAAGTGTTTCCCACGCCTTCTGGAGCGGATGCGAGCCGTCCGGCGAGAGGCCTTCAATAGTGACCACGGCCGCGCCGGCGACGTTGGCCAACGGGGTCTGGCAGGAGCGCACCGCGCGACCGCGCAGGTGCACGGTGCAGGCGCCGCACTGGCCCGTGCCGCAGCCATACTTCGCGCCGCTGAGGTTCAGGACATCCCGCAGGACCCACAGCAATGGCATGTCGGTCGGGGCATCCACGGTGGTCGATTTCCCGTTAAGAGTGAAGGTGGTCGGCATGGGGCGATTATACGGGCAGTCGAGAGATTGAGGATGGAGGATTGAGCGATTGAGGATCGGGATTGCGGATGGCGGATTTGGGATTGCGGATGGGGATTGGGGGATTGGGGGATTGGGGAAATTGCCGGATTGCAGGATTGGGCGATTTGGGGATTGCCTCATGGGCCCATTGGCCCATTTGCATGGCTGAATAAAATGCCGGTCCGGTAAACTCAGTGTGGGCCGAGGTTACGGAGCGGCCCCGTTCCCCATGCGACACAGAGAAAGCGCCGGCCTGCTCCTGTTCCGCCGAGTTGTGGCGAGGTCCGTCCGTCTGGAAGTGCTGCTGGCTCATCCCGGTGGGCCGTACTGGGCCGAACGGGATGCGGGTGCCTGGACGATTCCCAAAGGTGGCGTGGATCGCGGCGAAACGCCGCTGGAGGCTGCCATTCGCGAGTTCCGCGAAGAAACGGGTTTCCACTCGTCGGCCCCCTACCAGGCTTTGGGAAGCGTCATTCAGCGCAGTGGAAAAACCGTCCACGCCTGGGCCTTCGAGGGTGACTGCGATCCCGCCACTGCGTGCAGCAACGTGACGTCCACAGAGTGGCCGCCCCGCTCGGGACGCCTGATTGAAATACCAGAGATCGACCGCGTCTCATTCTTTACGGTCGACGACGCTCGCCGGGTCATCAATGCGGGTCAGATCACGCTGCTTGATCGACTCCTGGAGAAATTAGGAAATTAGGAAATTAGGAACTGGGAAACGGGGGCATGTCCGCCGTGGCTCCGGAGGAGCGAAGGTGGAAACTGGGGACGCTACCCGACGTGGATCCGCGGCCGCAGGGCGGGGTCGGGCTCAGCCTGGCGCAGCACTTCACGGCACACGGGCGCGGTGTCGCCTTCGCCAAACGCGAGGAACCTCAGGAGGTAGGTGAACGGATTGCCTTCCGTCCAGCCAAAGTAGGCATGCGGTATTGCGCCAGTGCGATCGCGCAGGTTGAGCAGCAGGCCGGCGATGGCATTGGGGATCGCCGGGCTGGTACAGCGCAGGACGTAAAACCCGCCGACGTCCGCTCCAGTGACTTTCAACCTATTTGAGAAGTCCGAGGTGTCGCCGGGGCGGACTTCCAGAAACAGAATCAAGGCATCCGACGGCAGGTGGTGTGAACTCAGGGCCTCGTCGAGCTTGCGCGCGTACTCATCATGGTTGCCCGTATCGGGCCGGTTGGCGATGATACGCAGTGACTGGCGCCGTGCGGCTTCAGTCACCAATTCCTCGGCCAACGGGTCGTATTCAATCCCTTCAATCCGCAGTTCCGTCGATCGCGCCACCCTCGACACCAATGATGAACCGATGATGGCGACGATGAACCACGTGGCGATCTGGATGCCCTCGGGACGTTCCACAATGCTGACAATCGTCGTATAGACAAAGACGACGGCAATGGGCACATACCGCGCGCGGCGGTGGGGCAGCGCGATGGCCACGGCGACGGCCGCCGAGGTCATGAGCATCAGGACGCCGGTGGCATACGCGCCGCCCTGGGCGGTGACGTCGGCATCAAACACCATCGTGACTACGAGCGCCATGAAGGTGATGATGAGCACCAGGGGGCGTGTGGCGCGCGCCCAATCGGGCGCCATGCCGTAACGCGGCAGGTATTGCGGCACGAGGTTGAGCAGGCCCGCCATGGCCGAGGCGCCGGCGAACCACAGCGTGCCGATCGTGGCCACGTCGTAGATGGTGCCGAACACATCGCCGAGATCGCGATGCGCCAGGAAGGCGAGGGCCCGGCCGCTCGCCTCGCCGCCGGCGGCCATGGCTTCGGGCGGCACCCGCAGTGTCGTGACGAGGGAACTGCCGGTGAGCAGGATGCTCATGATGACGGCGGCGGATGTCAGGAGTTTGCGGGTGTTGCGCACGCGCGACGCCAGAATTTCTTCGTCAGTGTCGCCGTCGCCGGCCACGAGCGGCATGACAGCCACGCCGGTCTCAAACCCCGACAGGCCGAGCGCCAGTTTCGGAAACAGCACCACCGCCAGCAGGACCATCATCAGCGGATTGCCATGTTGCTCGAACAGCGTCTGCCGCCAACTGGTGATGACCTCCGGATGCTGAACGACCTGCCACAGTTCGTATCCGATCACGACAACGTTGACGCTGAGATAGCTCACGACGAGCAGCACCGCGAGCCAGATGGCCTCCTTGAAACCGCGCAGGAACACGGCGCCCAGGGCCGTCAAGAGCAGGAGCGTGACGCCCACCTGATGGTCCGCCCATTCGGGCACAAACGGGTTCTCGATGATGTGCGCCGAGGCGTCGGCCGCGGACAGGGTCATCGTGATGATGAAACTGGTGGCCGCAAACCCCAGGAGAACGAGCACCGCACCTTTACCCTTCCAGCGCGGCAGGCGCTCTTCGAGCACTGAGAGACTGCCTTGCCCGTGGGGACTCAGTGCCGCGATGCGGTGATACACCGGAAGCGCGCCGAAGAGCGTCAGCAGAATCAGGACCAGGGTGGCGATGGGCGCCAGGGCGCCGGCGGCCAGAAACGCAATTGACGGCTGATAGCCAAGCGTCGAAAAGTAATCGACCCCGGTCAGGCACGTGACCTGCCACCACGGCGCCGCGTGCGGGCGTCGTGGTGCTCCCTTGCTCTCAGTCAGTTCTTTGGTAAACCAGTGCCGAAGGCCGCTGGTCGGCTGCGAAGGTAATGTCACGAATTACGACTTCGGAATCGTCCAGAAGTAGATCGTGCGGCCATCCACTTCAAGCGTCCGCTCGGCCTGCCACTCACCCATGTCGAAACTGTTCGACACAATGCGCGTGCCGGGCCTGAGTTCCTTCATGAGCTTCGGGATCAGCTTCACGTTCAGTGAGGGCAGCAGATAGAGTGTGACGACCGTCGCCTCACTCAAATTCGTGCTGTCGGCAAACAGATCCGCGTTGATGAACGTCACGCGGTCGGTCACGCCCGCGATGATCGCGTTTGCGTTCGAGTCCCTGATTTTCGCTGGGTCGATGTCGATCCCCACCCCACGCGCGCCGAAAAGTTTCGCGGCGGTGATGACGATGCGGCCGTCGCCGCAGCCGAGGTCGTACACCACGTCGTTCTTGCCGACTTTCGCCAGCTTCAACATCGCGTCCACCACCGATTGGGGCGTGGGCACGAAGATGACATCCGGATCACGCAGTCCGGGACGTACCTGCGCGGCTGGAACCACCTGCGTCAGACCGACCGCGATCAACGCCGCGACGAGTACGAGACTCTTGCGCACCATGCGGATCCTCCCTGGTGGTCATTATACGAAAAAAAGGGCCGAACCTCAGTGGGCGCGTTCGATCACGATCAGCGTGACATCGTCCTGGGCAGGACCGGCGGTCCAGGCGATGACTGCGGCGTTCAGGGCATCCACCAGCCCTTCGGCACTGCCTGCCGGAGTGCGTAAGGCGAGTGCTGCGAGCCGGTCTTCGCCGAATTCCTCGTCGGCGGCAGATCGGGCTTCCGTCATGCCGTCGGTGAAGCAGATGAGCCGGTCGCCTGGGCCAAACGTGGCGGTGCCTGTGGTGTAGGTCCAGTCGCTCGACACGCCCAGCACCAGACCGGTGGTGGCCAATTGATCGATGCGGCCGTCGGCGCGCACCAGAATCGGCGGATTGTGGCCGGCGTTGGCGTATGAAATGACGCCGCCTTCGAGATCGACCACGGCGTAGCAGAACGTCACAAATTTACCTGACGCGATGTTGCGGCAGAGCAGCCGGTTGACGGAACCGCAGACTTCGTGAGGTTCGGCCGCGGCACTGGCGAACGCGCGCACCGCAGCTTGCAGGTTGGACATGAGCAGCGCGGCCGGCAGGCCCTTGCCGACCACATCGGCGATCGAGAGCGCCACGCGGGTATCGCTGAAACGCAACACGTCGTAACAGTCGCCGCCGATGCCGGCGGCGGGTGTCCACCGGGCCGCAATCTCGCAACCGTGCAATACGGGCATGACGCCTGGCAGCAGCGCCCGCTGAATCTGGCGCGCCTCTTCGTGGTCCCGGGCGAATCGCGCGTCGCGCCGACGCGCAGCCTGGCCCTCGGCCACCTCGCGATTCACCACGTCCACCAGCGTGGTGTCATCCCAGGGCTTCTGGACGAAACTTCGCGCACCGCGTCGCATCGCCTCCACGGCGGTCTCGATCGAGCCCCAGCCGGTCATCACCACCACAGGAAGCGCCGGGTCCTGCGTCCGGACCTTTTCGAGCAGCTCCAACCCTTCGCGGCCCGAGGTGGTATCGCGGGTGTAGTTGAGGTCCATCAACAGCAGGTCGTAACGCTGCGCGCCCATCCGGTCGATGACGTCGCCGACCGAACTGACCAGATCCGCCTCATGCCCGGCGTCCACCAACAGCAACCGCAGAGCCTGAAGGATGTCCAGTTGGTCGTCGGCCACGAGAATTTTGGCGGGGTCCACGGCCGGTCCATCTACAAGGCTCATGCCAGCGGGAAAGTTGGCACGGCTTTTCCTTCTATTGGGGACAGAAGGCGCGACAGCCCAGTGCAGACGGGGCATAATCCCGAATATGGGACGCAGGGAGTCCCGATTACCGATGCCAGATTCCAGATTGCCGATTCCGTCAGGCCGGGTTCTGGTCGCCGACGACCAGTCCGACGTCCTCAATGCGCTGAAGCTGTTGCTTGGCGGTGAGGGGTATGACGTCACCACGGCGCCATCGCCCCGCGACCTGATCACGGCGCTTGAGCGGGCGGATTTCGACGTGGCCCTCATCGATCTCAACTACACGCGCGATACGACATCGGGCCAGGAGGGGTTTGCGCTGCTCGACCGCATGAAGGCCATCGACCCCACGCTGCCCGTGCTGGTGATGACCGGGTGGAGCAGTGTGGCCGGGGCGGTGGAAGCGATGCGACGCGGCGCGCGCGACTACATCGAGAAGCCGTGGGATGACGAGAAGCTGCTCGTCGCCGTGCAAACCCAGTTGGAACTGCGGCGCGCCCTGCGCCGGAGCCGCCGTCTGCAGGAAGAAAACGAGCGCCTGCACAAGCGGGAC
This sequence comes from Vicinamibacterales bacterium, assembly GCA_046594875.1. Taxonomy (GTDB): domain Bacteria; phylum Acidobacteriota; class Vicinamibacteria; order Vicinamibacterales; family SCN-69-37; genus SYFT01. The sequence goes on along the minus strand of JBKJQX010000201.1, from coordinate 39,815 downwards.
CTGCCGACCTTCATCGCGCTGGCCCCGGCGATGCGTGCCGTGCGCGACACCATCGAGCGCGTGGCGCCGTCCGACGCGAGTGTGCTGATCACCGGCGAACACGGCACGGGCAAAGAAGTGGTGGCCAGCCTGCTGCACCGCCTGTCGCAGCGCTCGTCCAAGCCGCTGGTCACCATGAACGCCGGCGGGTTGTCCGAAGGCGTCGCCGAGAGCGAGTTGTTTGGCCACGTCAAAGGGGCCTTTACCGACGCGCGCACGGATCGCATCGGCTGTTTCGAGCTGGCGGATGAGGGCACGTTGTTCCTGGACGAAATCGCGAACATGCCGTCGCGCCTGCAGCCCAAGCTGTTGCGCGTGCTGCAAACCGGGGAGGTGCAGAAGGTGGGGTCGTCGCGCGTCATCTTCGTGAACGTGCGGGTGATCTCGGCCACCAACGCCGACCTGCCGGGTGAGATCGCGGCCGGACGGTTCCGCGAGGATCTGCTGTACCGCCTCAACACGGTGGTGATCCATCTGCCGCCACTGCGCGATCGTCGCGAAGACATCGTGCCGCTGGCGGAACATTACCTGGCCCGCTATTCCGACCGGTACAAGCGTGCGTTCGAAGGATTCGATCGGTCGGCACGCCAGGCGCTCGAAACGCATCTGTGGCCCGGGAATGTGCGCGAACTGGGGCACGCGATTGAACGCGCCGTGTTGATGGCGCAGTCGGGCGCCATCACCGCGCAGGACCTGGGTGTGCAGGCGGTGCCGGGTGCCGCGCCGGCGGCTGGTGACGACATGACGCTTGAGCAGTCCGAAAAGGTGTTCATCCAGAAAGTGCTGGCGAAACACGCCGGCGACGTGCGCAAGGCCGCCGAACAACTGGGTGTCAGCCGCAGTGCGCTGTACCGCCGGCTGCAGTACTTCGGATTGTAGGAATCCCATGGAGCCGCAGGGGAAGAGAGGCGCGCCCCAGGCGCGCAACCTGGAATTGGCGATCGCGCTGCTGGTGGTGGGCGGCGCGCTGCCGGCCGTGGGCGTGTCGCTGTGGTTCCTGTGGCGGCAGGATCTGCCGCCCGAGGTCAGATGGACACTGTCGATCGTGATTGTGGTCGTCTGGATCGCCTCCGGATCGGCGGCCAGGCAGTTGGCGGCTCGGGCGCTGAACGTCATCGCGAACCTGCTGGCCGCGCTTCGTGAAGGCGACTATTCCATCCGAGGATTAAGCGCGCGATCCGGCAGCTCGATGGCGATGGTGATGCGCGAGGTCAACGACCTCGGCTCAACCCTGCAGCGTCAGCGTACCGAGGCCGTGGAGTCCACCGTGCTGCTGACGCACGTGATGGAGGAAATCGCAGTGGCCGTGTTCGCCTTCGACCCGATGCACCAGCTCCTGCTGGTGAACAAGGCCGGCGAGCGCCTGTTCGGCAAGAGCCAGGTGGACCTGCTGGGCACGCCGGCCACGGGCATGGGCATGGACGAGTACCTCACCGGCGAGCCGCGCCGGTTGATCGACCGGGCGATCGGTGGCCGGAAGGGCCGCTACGAGGTGCGGCGCGCGGCCTTTTACCGCGACGGCCGCCCACACCACCTGATCGTCATCGCCGACCTGAGCCAGGCGTTGCGTGAAGAAGAGCAGGCCGCCTGGCAGCGCATCGTGCGCGTGCTCTCGCACGAGATCAACAACTCGCTGACGCCGATCAAGTCGATCGCGCACTCACTGCGCCGCATCGTTGACCGAGCGGCTGGCACCGCCGCGGACCGGGCCGCCGGGACGACGGGGTTTGACCGCAGCGACGAGGTGTCGCAGGGCCTGTCGCTCATCGAGGAGCGATCGGGCGCGCTGGGCCGGTTCCTGCGGGCCTACGCGCAGCTCGCCCGCCTGCCGAAGCCCCAGCCAAGGCCGCTCTCGGTGACCGACCTCATGATGCGGATTGTCGAACTCGAGAAGCGCTTGCTCGTGCACGTCACTTCTTCGCCGGAGATACGCCTGGTGGCCGATTCAGACCAACTGGAACAGGCGCTCATCAATCTCGTGCGCAACGCCGTGGACGCGTCACTCGAGACCAATGGCGCGGTGGCTGTTCGATGGTCCACGTATGGTGATTGGGCCGAGATCGCGATTGACGACGAGGGCAAGGGATTGCCGGATACGTCCAACCTGTTCGTCCCGTTCTTCACGACCAAGCCCAACGGATCAGGGATCGGCCTCGCGCTGAGCCGCCAAATTGCAGAAGCGCACGGCGGCACCATTACACTCGAGAATCGCGTGGGCGCCGTTGGGTGCCGGGCGGCGCTGAGGCTCCCGTTGAAAACTTAGGAACCTCTACTGAATGAAACGAGATCGCCCTCGTTAATCTCCGTCAGCGCTGATGTGATGACGAACTCGCCGACGGTAAGGCCATCCAGGATTTGCGTGAGCTGCGGCGTCGTCAGGCCGACGCGCACGTCGCGGCGCATCACGCGATTGTTGGTGCCGGCCACCATGACATACGACACGCCGCTGACGCGTTGGATCGCCGCAGTGGGGACCACAAGCGCTTCGGGCGCCGACGCAATCAGGATCTCCGCGAGCACCGCGGTGCCGGCCGGAGGACTGGTGATGCCGGGGGGCAGAGTCAACGTCACCGAGGCGGTGCCCGCGTCCGGCGAGGATGGCGTCGTCACGCGCGTGACCGTGGCCGCCATCGGCATTTCGCCCACCGGTGTGACAGTGGCGGTCTGGCCGTTCACGATCTGGCCGAGATCCTGGACGAGGACGTCCGCCGTGATTTGTACACGCGTGGGGTCGATGACCCGGATGACCGGGTCGGTGCCCGTGCCAAGCACCGTGTCGCCCACGTAGTGCCAGCGGGTCGCCACGACCCCGGCAAACTTCGCGCGAACCGTCGCGCGCTCCTCGGCGACGCGCTCGGACGTCAGGATCTGGCGGGCAGCCGCCAGTTCAGTCTGGCCTCTGGCGAGGTCTCCCTGGGCGGCATCGAGATCAACACGCGGGGCCAACCCCTGTCCCACGAGCGAGGTCAGCCGGGTGACGCGCTCCCTGGCGGCGTTGACCCGCGTCAGGCCGAGGGCAATTTCCAGTTCAGCGGCCTGAATCGCTGCCACACGGCTGGGCACCTCGAAGCGCGCAATGATGTCACCCAATGTGACGGCGCTGCCCTCGGCCAGCGGCAACTCCACCACCGTGGACGTTTCCGTCGCATGCACCGTGAAGTCGCCGTCGGGCATCGGCGTGACGGCTCCTCGTGCACTCACCACGCGGCGGAGGCTATTGAGGCGTGCAGGTTCCACCGAAACCTGGATGGCGCCGGTGAGCGCGGGCTCGGGTTCGGCCTCGCGGCCGCAGGCGCCAGCGCCGAGCAGGCCGATGACGAGGAGCGCCGCGACAGGGCGCCGGGCCGGCCACACCAGCGTTGAAGCCAGCGACAGAAGCACTGTGATTGACGCGCCCGTCACCGCGTACCACGGCCACGCCACGGAAGTGAATGCCCACACCGACCAGATCGTGCCCCACGCGACGAGCATCGACAACGCCACGGGCCAGGCCTCGACGCGGCGGCGCATGACGGCCAGGAGGAAGGCGCCCAACACCGGGCCGGCTCCGAGCCCCAGCACGGCAAGGCCGGCGTCGAGCACCGACTGATTGAGCTGCGTCGCCAACAACGCAATGCCGATTTGCACCATGCCCCAGCCTACCGTAGCGCGGTGCGCCACGCGCAGCATGTCGTGGTCATTCGCGTCCGGCTTCCAGTACTTGAGATAGAAGTCGTTGACCGTTGTGGCCGCAAGCGAATTGATCGACGGTGACAACGCCGCCGCCACGATCGCGGCGACCACGAATCCTGCAAACCCCGCAGGCACGTAGTCGCGCACAAACGTGGGAATCAGCATGTCGGGCCGGGCCAGCGTGGGCGCCGCCACGTGCTGGTAAAACGTGGCGAGCGTCACCCCGATGAACAGGAACAGGCCGAATTGCAGGAAAACCAGGATGCCGCTGAGCGACAGCCCGGCCTGTGCCTGCTGCCGTGATCGGGCGGTGAGTAGCCGCTGCACCAGGAACTGGTCGGTGCCATGCGTGGCCAGCGTGAGCGCGACGCCTCCGACCAGGCCCGCCCAGAACGTGTACGCGCGGAAGAAATCGAGCCGCAGATCGAACATCACGAATCGGCCGCTCGCCGCACCGAAGTCGAGCACCTCGCGCAGGCCGCCGGGAACTCCGGCCAGCGCGAACCAGAACACGATCAGCGCGCCGGCCAGGTAGACAAACATCTGGACCACGTCGGTCCAGATGACGGCTGAGGCGCCGCCATAGAAGGTGTAAACGATCATCGCGACACCCAGCACCAGAATGGCGCCCCAGATGGGCACGCCTACGAGTGTGGCTACCACGGCCGATGTGGCAAACAGGCGGATGCCGTCGGCTGCGCTGCGTGTCAGCAGGAACATCGCGGACCCGAGGTTGCGCACCGGGGCGCCGAACCGCTCGTGCAACACCTCGTACGACGTCATCAGTTCACGCGCGAAGTACTTCGGAATGAAGATGGCAGACACGATGAACCGGCCCGCGATGTAGCCGAGTGCGAGCTGCAGGAACGTGAAGTTGCCCGAGGCGGCGTAGGTCTGCGCGGGAATGCCGATGAACGTGAGCGTGCTGGTCTCGGTGGCTACCACGGTGAAACAGACCGCCCACCACGGCACCGAACGGCCGATCAGGAAATACTCGGATGCCGACGTCTGGCGCTTGGCGAAGCTCGCGCCCAGCCAGACGATCAGGCAGAGGTAAAGTCCGATGATCGCGTAGTCCAGGCCCGCCACTAGTGCCTAAACCACGAGCGTTGTGACCATTTCTTCGCCATTTGACGTCAATCTCCCGCAGGGAAGGAGCAGGTAGTCTACGTCTGCCCCGGAAATACGACCAGTGCTGAAACTTTCTCACACCACCTGTGTTTGTCAGGTAATGACCGTTCGCCCACCGGGCCGGCCGTGACCGACGCCCGGGTCTTTGAGGCGTTCCTCCTGGAGTACCAGGACATGGTCTATGCCACAGCCCTGCGGCTGTTGGGCAACGCGATGGAGGCGGAAGACGTGGCGCAAACGGTGTTCATGAAGGCATTCGAGCAGTTCGACCACATCGGTACCAGTCCATCGGCGCCCGGATGGCTCAAGACTGTGACCACGAACACGTGCCTGAACCATCTGTCGCGCTACCGCAGTCGCTGGCGCTTCTTCAGCGAACTGACCGCAGGCGAGTCGCAATTCGTTGACGCGCGGACCTCAGGACCCCAGGACTCCAGGACTGCGGACTCTGGACCCTGGACCCTGGACTCTGGACCCGCCGACTCCGGCACCGCACTGGATGCCGCGTTGCGCCGACTGCCGGCGCACCAGCGCGTCCCCATCGTTCTCTTCCATTTTGATGACCTGACCTACCAGCAGATTGCCGAGCGGCTGAGTATTTCACTCGGCAAGGTCAAGACAGATATTCACCGCGGGCGCGAAGCCCTGCGCGCCGCTCTGGCTGCGGCCAACGACGCCGGAGCACTTCGATGACTCCCCGTGGTGTGGACTTCGATCCACAGGATCCGCTGACCCGGGCGCTTCGCGCGTTGCCCGAACCGCGTGCGCCGCGCACCCTTGCGCCGCGCGTGATGGCGGCGGTGCATGCGCGAATCGCCCGGCCGGCTCCGCGCACGTGGTTTGACTGGCCGCTTGGATGGCGGGTCAGCTCGGCTGGGGGCGCTGTGGCCGTGATGGTCGCGTTGGTGCTGGTCTGGCCGATGGCCCTCGCGTGGCTGCAGCCCGCCGTTGACGCGCTCGGCGCGCGTGCCGCCGTCGTCTGGTACAAGGCCGACGTCACGCTCAGTGTGGCCGGCGTCTTCTTTCGCGCCGTGTGGTATCCGCTCGTGTTGCCCTTTTTGGTTTTTGTCACGGTGATGATCATCGCGTGCGCCACGGTTGGCGCGATGCTCGGCCGTGTCGCTTTGGGAGGAGAGTCTCGATGAACGCACGAAAGTTGTTGGCGCTGGCGATTCTGATGATGACCGCGGCCGTGACCGCCGGGGCGGCAAGTCCCCAGGCCCCACGGGCACCGCGTGAGAATCCGCCGACCCAGCGTGGTCAGGACCCCACAAACACGACGCCGCGCCCGCAGCTGGATGGGCCCGCCAACGACCGCTTCGAGCAGGAATTCGGTTACCGCCGCCGGTATTGGCGTCCAGTGCTGCGGATCGGACAGGACTACGCGCTTCGCGCCAACGAAGTGGTGCGCGATGTCACCGTGGTCTTCGGCAGCGCGCGGATCGATGGTCGCGTGGAAGGCGACCTCGTGGTCATCTTCGGCCCGGTGACACTGTCCAATACCGCTGTGGTTGAAGGATCGTTTGTTGTGGTCGGCGGCAACGCCACCGTCCAGGCCGGCGCGATCGTGCGCGATGAGGTCATGGTGATTGGTGCGGGGCTGGACGTGCCGGAAAACTTCATCTTCGGGAGCGGGCACTTCGTGATTGGCACTCGCGCACTCGGCGCCTGGATGGAGTCTGTGGTGCCCTGGGTGACCTACGGCTTCTTGTGGGGCCGGCCGATTGTCGCCAGCATCGGCTGGGTCTGGAACATCGTCGGCCTGTTCCTGTTTGTTTACCTTCTGATTAATCTTGTCGCCCACGAGCCCGTGACCGCCACCGCATCCGTGTTGGCCACGCGCCCGCTCGGGAGTTTCATGACCGGGCTTCTTGTCTTGCTGCTGGCCGGACCGGTGTCAGCGCTGCTCGCGGTATCAATCATCGGCATTGCCGTGATTCCGTTTGCGCTGGCCGCGCTCGTGGTGGCGGGGCTGGTGGGGCGTGTCGGTGTGTTGCGCGCGATCGGCAACACCGTGATGCGACCCGACGAGCCGGGAAGCCGGACGCAGGCACTGCGATCGTTTGTCATCGGCTTCGCGCTCGTCACACTCACCTACATGGTGCCGCTGGTGGGATTTGTGGCGTGGGCGATGTTCGGTGTCCTGGGCCTTGGCGCGGCCGTGCTCGCATTCCTGACAGCGTGGCGGCGTGAACATCCCAAAGTGGAGAAGGCCCCTCGGTTCCGTAAGAGCGCGCCTCTCCCCACGCCGCCGGCTGAAGCGGCCCCATCGGGTGGGTTCGCATTCGCCGCTCCAGCGACACCAGTCGTCACTCAGGCTCCCGGCTTTGGCGCTGGTCCGGGCACGCTGGGTGACGAGTCGGCCGAGGGCGGGTGGCAGTCGACGATTGACACCGCGGGCGTTGCCAGCATGCCGGGCGTCTTCGTCTCGGACCTGGCGTCGTTTCCGCGCGCCGCATTTCTTGATCGCGCGGCAGCGTTCGTGATCGACGTTGCACTGGTGGCATTCGTGGTGAACATGTTGCAGGGCCCGTTCTGGTTCCGCAATGACGACGTCATGTTCCCGATGTTGCTGGCGTACTTTGTCGGCTTCTGGACGTGGAAAGGCACGACGATCGGCGGCATCGTCACCAACATCCGCGTGGTCAAGATCAACGGGGGCGAGCTGTCCTTTCTTGAAGGGCTGGTGCGTGGCCTGACAAGCGTGCTGTCGTTTGGCGCGCTCGGCATCGGCGTGTTGTGGATCCTGCGCAGCGACTTGATCGCCGCTGATGGCCAGCCCGCCCGGCAGGCGTGGCACGACCTGGCCGCTGGCACCTATGTCGTCAAAGTGCCCAAGGGTTACCCGTTGCCGTAGGCGGCGGCGTCGTAATTGGGAGGCATTTCGCCACCTCGCCATTTGTGACATTTCCCCATTGCGCAGCGCCGGACTGTCCCAGCGGCGCCACAATGGTGCTATAATGGCGCCATGGCAGCTTCAGTGAGCCTTTCAATCAAGGATGTCCCCGCTGAGATGGCTGTCGCCCTTCGCACGAGGGCGGCGCAGAACCACCGGTCGATTCAGGGAGAGCTGATGGCGATTCTCGAGGAGGCCGTTCGGCCTGCCCGGAATCGTGGGTTCGATCCCGACCGGCTGATTCGGATGGCGGAGGCGCTGGGCCTCGGCCCTTCGGAGAGCTCGGTTCCCCTCATCCGCAAGATGCGGGACTCGCGGTGAATCGGGTCGTGGCCGACGCCTCGGCGCTGGCGGCGATCACGTTCCAGGAGCCCGGGGTTGACGACGTGAAGCTGCGGCTGATGGGCGCCCAGGTCTTTGCGCCACGGATTCTGCAGTTCGAAATGGCCAATGTGGCGTGGAAGCGAATTCGGCGTCAGCCTGAAGGCGCCGTGGCCACTCTTACCCTGTTGCACGCGGCACTGGGCGAGGGCAGTGACATCCACTGGATGGACGTGAACGTCACGGACGTTGTCCTCATCGCGCAAGCCACCGGACTTACGGCATACGACGCCAGTTATCTGTGGCTGGCGGCCTCACTGGGTGCTGACCTCGTCACCCTCGACACGCGTCTGGCGGCCGCGAGTACCATGGGCATCTGATGTCGCGGTCGCGCCTGGCCCTCGTCGTGGGCCTCTACACTGTGCTGACGCTGATCATGATGTATCCGATCAGCGTCAACCCTTCCGGCTTGAAGCTGGGAGGCGGGGCTGATCCGAGTCTCTACATCTGGACCATCGGCTGGGGCACGCACGCGCTCACGCACGCACCATGGGCTGCGTTCGACGCCAATATCTTCTTTCCCTTCAAGCACACACTCGCGTACTCCGAGAACGCGTTGGGAAGCTCGCTGCTGGCCGTTCCAGTGATGTGGCTGACGGACGACCCACTCACCTCGACGAATGTGGTGGCGATCCTGTCGGTGCTGCTGTGCGCGTTCGGCGGCTATTACCTTGGGCGCACATTGGGTCTGTCGCGGCCGGCGGCGTTTATCACCGGGCTGATCTTCGCCTTCGCCCCGCCCCGATTCGCGCGACTGGCGCAGATTCATCTGGCGGTGCACTGGGTGCCGTTCGGGCTGGCCTTTCTGCACCGGTATCTCGACAGTGGCAAGGCGCGTCATCTGCATGTGATGTTGGCGCTGTTCTCATTGCAGGCTCTGACGAGTGGGCACGGCGCGGCCCTGCTGATTCTGGGCTCGTTTCTGATCGTCGGCTTTCGACTGATCTGGGGTATGCCCCTGGCATTGGCCACCCGGGTGCGCGACTGTGGCTGGAAGGGCCTGGCCGTGTTGCTGCCGGCGGCCCTGGCCTTCATTCCATATTGGCTCGCGCGTCGCGAGGTACCACTAGAGCGCGTGCTGGACGATGTGGGCGTGACGTGGTCGAGTTATCTCAGTTCACCGTCTCACGTGCACAAGTGGATGGTGGCGAATTTGCCCGACTGGGTCTGGCTGCGGCAGGAACCGGATGCGTTCCTGTTCCCCGGCTTCGTGCCCATGGTGCTGGCGGCACTCGCCCTGTCCCGGTTCGTGTCTCGCGAGCGTTGGACGTACCTGGCCATGATCGTGGTCACCGCGTGGATGACCATCGGCCCTCCGTTCTCGATTTGGCGATGGGTGTATTGGCTGCCTGGGCTGAACTTCATTCGCGTGCCGTCACGTTTCACCCTGCTGGGCATTCTCGCCTTGGCGGTGCTTGCGGGCCTTGGGTTTGATCGGGTGTCGAAGTCGTGGCCCCAGGCGCGCCGTCGATTGGCCGCGGCGGGCATCGCCACTCTGCTACTGATCGAATGTGCGTTCATGCCTATCGACGCGAGGCCGTTCAAGATTGACTCAACCGCCGTTGACCGCTGGCTCGACCTGCAGCCGAAGCCGTTCTCGGTCGCGGAGTTCCCCCTGTCGGAATCGCGCGCCGACTCGCGCCGGGCCGACATGGCCACAAACTTCATGTTGCATTCGCTGGCGCACCACCAGCCGACCGTGTACGGCTACAGCGGCGTGGAACCCCCCGGGTACAAGGACATGTACAACGACCTCATCCGGTTCCCGTCAGATCAGAGCCTCACACGTCTGACCAATCTGGGCGTGACCTATGCCGTGGTGCACCTCGAGTACTACGCCGCTGAGTTTCGCGCAGAGTATGAGGCGCGGCTGGCATCCTTTGGCGACCGCTTGCGGCTGGTGCATCAGGATGGGCTCGGGCGCGTGTATCGCCTGCAGGCCCAGCCTCAGTGATCGCGGATGCGACGCTGCGGGTACAATCTCTCTTGCGTCCATGAAGCTGCGACTCAACCTCTCCGTCAACGGTGAACCGGCCGAAGCGCTGGTAGACCCCGACAAGACCCTGCTCGAAGTGCTGCGTGAAGACCTGCAATTGACGGGCACCAAACACGGGTGCGAACTGGGGGAGTGCGGCGCGTGTGCGGTGCTCCTGGACGACCAGCCCGTGTTGTCCTGCCTTGTGGTGTCTCACGAGTGTGAAGGGCGATCGGTTGTGACGGTTGAAGGGCTGACAGTGGATGGCCGCCTGCATCCGCTCCAGGAGTGTTTCGCGGATCTGGGCGCGTCGCAATGTGGTTATTGCACGCCGGGCATTCTCATCGCAGCGAAAGCGTTGCTCGACCGAAATCCGAACCCGTCGCGCGACCTGATTCGCGAAGCCCTGTCCGGCAACCTGTGCCGATGCACGGGATATCAGCAGATCCTTGATGCGGTGGAAGCCTCCATTGTTCGCAGCGCGGCCGAGGCGAAATGACGACGCCCCGTAACGTCATCGGCAAGCCGCGCCGGCGCGTGGACGGCCGAGCGAAAGTCACCGGCCAGACGAAGTTCGCCGACGACATCATGTTGCCGCGCATGCTGCACTGCAAGCTGCTGCGGTCCACCGTGCCCCACGCGAAGATCGTACGCATCGATACGTCGAAGGCAGCCGATGTCGAGGGCGTTCTCCTGGTCCTGACCGGGGAATCGTTTCCCATTCCCTACGGCATCCTTCCCGTCAGTCACGACGAACATGCGCTGTGCCCGGATGTGGTGCGATTCGTTGGCGACCCGGTGGCTGCCGTGGTGGCGCGCGACGAGGCGACAGCCGATCGCGCCGTGCGCCTGATCGAGGTCGAGTATGAGACGTTGCGCACGTTCGCCTCGCCTGCCGACAGCCTGGCGCACCCCGAGCCGCGCATTCACGACTACGGTGACTTCGGCAACGTGCACAAGGCCGTCGCGCTTCAGTTCGGCGACGTTGATGCGGCCATCGCCGGCGCGGACCACGTGTTCGACGACACCTTTTTCTTCGAAGGCAACACGCACCTGCCGATCGAACAACACGCGACCGTGGCCACGAAAGATCCCGATGGCAAACTCGTGGTGTATTCGAGCACTCAGACACCCCACTACCTGCACCGGGCACTCTCGAAGGCGCTCGAGATGCCGGCCGCGCACATCCGTGTGGTGGCCACGCCCAACGGGGGCGGTTTTGGCGGCAAGAGTGACCCGTTCAATCACGAAGTGGTCGTGGCCTACGCGGCCATGCGTCTCGACCGGCCGGTGAAAATCGCGCTGACGCGCGAAGAGGTCTTTTATTGCCACCGCGGTCGTCACCCGGTGCTGATGCGCTTCCGGGCGGGTGTGACCAACGACGGCCGTATCACCGGCCTCGACCTGCAGACGCTGCTGGATGGTGGAGCCTATGGGTCGTATGGCGTGGCCAGCACGTTCTACACGGGCGCGTTGCAGACGGTCACCTACGACATCCCAACCTATCGATTCCGCGGGTGTCGCGTGTTCACGAACAAGCCGCCGTGCGGGCCCAAACGCGGACACGGCACGCCGCAGTCGCGCTTCGGCCAGGAAGTGCAACTCGACAAGATCGCCGAGAAGCTCGTCATTGATCCTGCCGACCTGCGCCTCAATATCGTTCAGCCTCCGGACAGCCTCACGGCGAACTTCCTCCGGGTGGGGACGATTGGCCTGACCGACTGCATCAAGAAGGTGGTCGAGCGATCGGGCTGGCGCGACAAGTACCGGAAATTGCCCCATGGCCGCGGCGTGGGGCTGGCGTGTTCGTCATACCTCTCGGGCGCCGGACTGCCCATCAACTGGAACGACCTGCCGCACTCGGGCGTGCAGCTCAAGCTCGACCGCAGCGGCGGTGTCACGGTGTTCTGCGGCGCCACCGAAATCGGCCAGGGGTCTGACGATGTGCTGGTGGGAATCGTGGCCGAGGTACTCGGCATCGAGCCGTTTGACGTGCGGGCGGTGACGGGCGATACGGACCTGACACCGGTGGACCTCGGTTCCTACTCGAGCCGCGTGACGCTCATGATGGGGAACGCCGCCATTCAGGCCGCTGAACGGGCGCGCGAGTTAATCGCCGAGGGTGTCAGCGCAAAGCTGGAGATTCCCAAGGCGCGGCTGGTGTTTGCCGACCGGCGCGTGTTCGACAGTGAGGACCCCGGCAAGGGGACGTCGTTTCGCGAAGCCGTCTGCATGGCCGAAGCGAGGTTCGGCACGCTCGGCACTACAGGTTCGTACACGCCGCCGAAGTCGCCTGCGAAGTTCAAGGGCGGTGGCGTGGGCCCGTCTCCCACGTATTCGTACACGGCCTGTGTGGTCGAGGTGGACGTGGATCCTGAGACCGGCTGGGTGACCGTGCCGCGTGTGTGGATTGCCCATGACATCGGCTGTGCGCTCAATCCCGTCCTTGTGCGCGGGCAGGTTGAGGGCGGCGTCTACATGGGCATTGGCGAAGCGCTGATGGAAGAGCAGGTCTTCCGTCGATTGCCGGCGAAGCTCTCGCATGCGCTGGTGCACAAGTTCCCGTCGATTCTGGAATACAAGAGCCCGACGTTCATGGACATGCCCGAGGTGTTTACGGACCTGATCGAACACCCCGACCCGGCTGGGCCCTTCGGCGCGAAGGAAGTGGGGCAGGGGCCGCTATTGCCGATCATGCCGGCCGTCGCCAATGCCGTCTACGATGCGGTGGGTGTGCGCATCGACTCGATACCCGTCACACCCGAGAAGATCCTGCGCGCGCTCGAGGCCAAAGCGGCGGGCAAGCCGCCCCGCTCAGGGCCGTCGTCATTCCCTGAAATCCCGTGGCCCGAGACGCTGCACGTGACGCCACCGTGGGCGGGAGGCGACGGCCGGGCGGATAACGATCCGAAACGTCCCACCCATCGAAAAGTTGATGCCGGGATTGAAGCGAAAGCGGCTGGCATGACGAAAGAGGGCAGATCATGATGCGCCTTCCGTCGTACCGGTATCGCGCCCCGAAGACGGTGCAGGACGCGGCTCTCTGGCTGGCCGAATCTCCGGGCGACACAATGCTGCTGGCGGGCGGCACCGACCTGATTCCCAACATGAAGCGGCGCCAGCAGGTGCCGTCCACGCTCGTCGGACTTCGCGGCGTCACCGAACTCGCGCGCGTGGACGACCGCGATGGATTCGAAATCGGCGCGGGCGTGACATTGACCGCGCTCGTGCATGACGATCGGGTGCACGCGCGTTACTTGGGCCTGTGGCAAGCCGTGGGGCAGATCGCCACGCCGCTGCTGCGCAACATGGGCACCATCGGCGGCAACATCTGCCTCGACACCCGTTGTACCTACTACGACCAGAGTTTCGAGTGGCGGCAGGCGATCAACTTCTGCATGAAGAAGGACGGAGACACGTGCTGGGTCGCGACGTCGAGCGACAAGTGCCTGGCCGTGTCTTCCACCGATGCGGCGCCCGCGCTCATCGCGTTGGGTGCGACCGTGCGCCTGGTGTCTGCTGCCGGCACACGCGACGTGGCGCTCACCGACCTTTACGCGAACGACGGCATGTTCTATCTCACGCGACGGGCTGATGAAATCCTCACCACGGTGACATTGCCCCGGGCCGATGGTTGGCGCAGCACCTATTGGAAGTTACGACGCCGCGGGTCGTTTGATTTTCCTGTCGCCGCAGTGGCCGCCGCCGCCCGCTTCGACGGCGACCGCATCGTCGAGGCACGCATCGTGCTGGGCGCGGTGGCGTCCCGCCCGCTTGAGGTCCCCGCCGCCGCTGCGCGTCTGGCCGGGCAGACACTCACCGACGACCTGATCGCGTCCGTGGCCGACGATGCCTACGCACTTGCGAAGCCAATGGACAACACAGACTTCGAACTGGTGTGGCGCAAGAAGACGGTGCGGTCGCTGGTCACCTCAGCCTTGCGCGAACTGCGCGGCGACGACATGCGCGCGGCGCGCACCAGGCTCGCACGTCACCCGCTGCTCGTGATCAGTTAAGCTGGGCCGGCGTGACCCATCGCCTCATTCTTGTCGCCGTCGTCCTGATGCTGGTGTCTCCCGTTGGCGCGCGTCAGGCGCCGCCGGCCGACCCACTGACGGTCATGTCGTTCAATATCCGTTACGGGACAGCGAATGATGGCGAGAACCGGTGGGAGAACCGACGCGAGGCGTTGTTCGCCCTGATGCGCGCCGAGAACGCCGACCTGGTGGGCCTGCAGGAGGCGCTCTACGGGCAGATCCAGGAAATCCTCGCGGCGGTACCTGGGTACGCGGTCGCCGGCGTCGGGCGAGACGACGGCCGGATGAAGGGCGAGTTTTCAGCCATTCTGTTTCGGTCCAGCCGCTTCACGCTGTCGGATGCAGGCACGTTCTGGTTCTCGGACATGCCCGAGGTGGTGGCGTCCACGTCCTGGGGCAACACGATCACGCGCATCTGTTCGTGGGCGCGATTCATCGATCGAGACGGGCGCGCGTTCTGGCACTACAACGTGCACCTCGATCATCAATCGCAGCCGTCTCGGGAGCGAAGCACCGAGCTGCTCGCCCGGCGCATCGCCGCACGAGCCGAGCGGGGCGAGCCGGCGATCGTGACCGGGGACCTCAACGTGGGCGAAGCGAACCCCGCTCTGGCCGCGCTCGTGGGTAGTGCCTCGGCGCCAGGGCCGTTCGTCGATTCGTTTCGCGTACTGCATCCGGATGTGAAAGAGGCCGGCACGTTCACCGGGTTTGACGCCACCAGGATTGCCGGCGACAAGATCGACTATGTGTTCGTTCCCCGCGGCACCGAGGTGATCGCCGCGGCCATCGTCCGCACTGCCACGAACGGCCGATCGCCGTCGGATCACTTTCCGGTGACCGCGCGCTTGCGCCTCAAATAGAAGGGTCCTGTCATGAAGCGAGTAGTCTCCATCGTCGTCTGGGTCGCCCTTGCCGGTGGCGCCTGGGTCTTTGCCGCGCAGGGGCCGCCGCAGGCCCCGCAGGCCCCGCAGGCCCCGCCGGTTCCGATCGTGATCGGTCCGGCGGCCCCGGTTCCGCCCGAAGTGGCCATCCCGCGCCCCACACCGGAAGAACTGGCGCTGGTTAACGACGCGGTGATGAAGTTCGTCGATTCGTCTGAGCCGTCAGTGCGACCTGTGTTGAAGAAGTTCGAGTCGTTGATGTTGCTCCAGCCGCCACGACGGAACGTCGCCGCCACATTCACGCAGACCGCCCAACGGCGTGGCGCCAGGCATCTGGGATTCGTCGAGATCGCGAAGCAGGGGAACATCGACCTGTTGTTGCATGGCGACTCGATCACCGATTGGTGGGTGCAGGGCCCCGAGAACACGGCGATGTTCGACAAATACTTCGCCGGCATCCGCACCGCAAACTTCGCGATTTCGGGTGACACGACTCAGGGCGTGCTGTGGGGACTCCGAAACGGCGAGGGCCAGGGATTCCAGCCCAAGGCCGTGATGCTGATGATTGGCACCAACAACAACGCCGCGAATACCGCGCCGGAGATCGCCGAAGGCATCGGCGCGGTCGTCCTCGAACTGCGCACGAACTTTCCGGACGCAAAGATCCTGCTTCTGGCCGTCTTTCCCCGCAGCGTTCCCGGGGATCCCATCCGCGAGAAAATTGCGGACGTGAATCGCATCATCGCCCGCCTCGACGATCACAAACACGTGTTCTACATGGACATTGGCGCGGCCTTCCTCGACGACAAGGGGTTCTTTCTCCCCGAGACGTTCCGGCCCGACAATCTGCACCCGATCGCCAAGGGGTACGAGATCTGGGGTGAGGCCGTCAAAGCCAGGCTGGCCGAACTGTTGAAGTAGCCGCCGCCCCCACGTCAGCGGATGACGAGCGGAAGGGTGCGTGCGCCTTCCCATTGTCCGGTGCGGTCGAGCCAGACGTAGGCCGTGATGGCGTACAGTCCTGGCGGCAACGAGACGGGTGACCGGAGCGCGAAGTGATTGCCAGGCAGGTCGAGGTCGGCAGCACCCAGAAAGACCGCGCCACGAGGGCCGTGCGCCCAGACGTGAACGGCGCCAACGCCACTGCCAATGGAGGCGTCTGGATCCCACGCGCGTCCTTCCACCTGGACCCGCCGGTCGCCCCGCACGGCATCCAGGTTCATACGCACGTGCGATTCGCCCGGATTGTTGGCCGGGGCAGGCGCGATCGTCACCTGGGCGGCCGCGGGCGACGCGGTGGCGGCCCACAAGTACAGGACCAATACCGTGATCTTCGTTTGTGTGCGCATGCGGCTCCGTGTCGGGGGCGGACACTTCAGTGTATCGGCCGCTGGAGCGGGCGCGTCAGTGCCGAACGGCACATCAAACCGCCCCCGGTATACTCGTGGCCATGAAACTCGCAGTCTTTGCCTTGACCGCGGCCGCGCTGATGTCACCGGCGCAATTCGCACCGCTCACCGTCGGGGAAACATTCACGCTGGCGTCTGCCATTCTCAAAGAAACCAGGCGCATCAATGTCTATTTGCCGCCGGCGTATTCAGTATCCTCCGACGTGCGCCTGCCGGTGCTCTACATGCCGGATGGCGGTGTGGCTGAGGACTTCCTGCACGTTGCCGGCCTGGTGCAGGTGCTGACGGGTAACGGCACGATGCGGCCGTTCATCCTGGTGGGCATTGAGAACACCCAGCGCCGGCGCGACCTGTCCGGCCCCACCCAGAATGCCGAAGACTTGAAGATGGCGCCCCGAGTGGGTGAGTCGCAGGCGTTCCGCACGTTCATTCGCCGGGAACTCATGCCGGAGGTGCGCGCACGCTACCGCACCACTGATGAAACGGCGATCGTCGGCGAATCACTGGCCGGGCTCTTCGTGGTCGAAACGTTCCTGAAGGAACCGGATCTCTTCAGCACCTACATCGCATTTGACCCCAGCCTCTGGTGGAATAGTGCTGGCCTTGTGAAGGCCGCGCACGCGGATGTGCGCGCGAGCCGGGACCGCCGGCGGACGATCTACCTGGCGACCAGCGGCGAAGGCGACGTGGATGCCACCGTGTCGCAATTCGCAGCGATATTGGCTGCCGACGGAAGCCCGCAACTCACATCGAGCTACGTGACGTATCCGTCAGAGCGCCACGCCACGGTCTTCCACCCAGCGGCCATCGTCGCGTTCCGCGCGCTCTTCGCGCCACCAAAATGACAGTCGCCGAGTCCAAAGGCGGTCCGCCGTTATTGCTTCACGTTCCGATCGCCGAGGCCGTGCGTCTGGTTGCACAGCGGGCACGCGGTGGGCGGGTCGGTGTTGCTGACGCGGTGTTTCACCGGCGGCACCGTCTTCAGGAACGAGTAGATGTCGCTGATGTCTTCATCGGTCATATTGCGAAACGCCAAGAACGGCATGATGTGATTGAGCATGCGGCCCGGGATTTGTCCGGTGCGGAGGGTCTCGCGAAACAGCCCCTCGTCGTAGTGGGCAATGCCTGACGGATCGGGCGTGATGTTCGCGGTGAACACGAGCTTGCCGGGCTGATCGGGAAGCGAGAAGAACCCGCCGCCGGCAAAACCGAGGCCCGGCAGGGGCGTGCCCTCGGCGTCCGTCGGGCTGTGACAAGCGCCGCAACCCGCCATCGTGACCAGGTACTTGCCGCGCTCAGCAGGCGTGGAGGACGGATGCGACGGCTGCGGTGTGGTCAGCGGCTTCGGCATGGTCTTGACGATGTACTCGAGTGGGCCTGGGAGCGAGCGCACAGGCACCGTGTTCTTCACGGCGGGGATCGTCCGGAGGTAGACCACGATCGACTTGACGTCTTCGTCGTCGAGCGATGCAAAGTCCATGTACGGCATCAGGGGAAATAGCGCGGTGCCGTCTTTCCGGACACCTTCCCGGATCGCCCGTGCCACCTCGTCGTCGGACCAGTCGCCGATTCCGGTTTGCTTGTCGGGAGTGATGTTCTTCGATGCGATGTTATTCAGTTCGGGGATTGGCATCACCCAGCCGGCGCCTTTTTTCGAGTCCACCAGCGGATACTCGGGCGTCGACATGTCGTGTTCCGTATGACAGAAGAAGCAGTGGGTGGGCCCCTCGGCAAGGTACTTGCCTCGCGCCAGCCTGCCTTCCGTGACCTCGAACGGCGTACTCGTCACCGGCCTGGCGTCGGGGCCGAAGACGACCTGCCACCCGACGGCAGTGAGGCCACCCAGAACGACCAACACCAGAAGCGCTAACAGACTCAAAAATACCGTCTTCGCACGCACTGCCATGGCTCTCTCCCGCACGGCCACCCCTGTGGGCCGTTGAAATTAACGCGCGATGCTACCACAGGCTAACGTCCGACGGTTTTCATGATGGCGGCGACGGCTGCTTCGAGCTGTTCGTCCCGCCCTTTGATGACCTGTTCGTAGCTGTTGGCCACGCGGATGTCGGGGTCGGTCTGCCAGTTCTCAAGGAACTTCTTCTGCGGGTCTTTCACGCCCAGGGGCGGCGCACCCCAGCGGATACCGGTGTCGGGCAGCGTGGCCCAGCCGGCAAACGTACAGGTGCCTGGGACCGGCATACCGACGAGCGGTCCGATCTTCATTGCCTGATACGTCCACGCAAAGCAGTGGCCGTCGCTGTAGTTGGCTTCGTTGGCCAGCGCCACACTCGGTTTCGTCCAGCGGAAGTTGGGTTCGAACCCGGTGCTGCGGCCGTCGGTGGTGTAGTCGAAGAAGTACTTGCCGCTCAGGAACATTTCGAGGTCGGCGACCAGGTCGCCCCCGCCGTTGTTGCGCGTGTCTACGACCAGGCCCTTGCGCGACGCGTACTTGCCAAACACCTCTTCGACGGTTGTCCGGTAGGCGCCGTCATTCATGCCGGGAATGTGCACGTAGCCCAGTGTGCCGGCGCTGAGGCGCTCCACTTCAGCCTCGTTCCGCCTCACCCAGCGGG
Source organism: Vicinamibacterales bacterium (assembly GCA_046594875.1). GTDB lineage: Bacteria > Acidobacteriota > Vicinamibacteria > Vicinamibacterales > SCN-69-37 > SYFT01. The sequence continues at coordinate 20,821 of JBKJQX010000201.1, read as the reverse complement.
TATACAGGAGCGGGTTCTGCTCGCCGAGCGTGATCGGCACCACGACAAGGTCGCGCGTGGCGGCGGCCGCGTCCGCAATCGTCACCAGCATGCGTTTGCCTGCACGCCGGTTGAGATACTGCGAAAGGTCACGATCAGCGGCGATGGGCTCGCCGTCGATCGATTGGATGATCGACCCCACGCCGACATTCATCCCCGCCTTGTCGAGCGGCCCGCCCTTGATGACCTCGGCCACCCTGACACCGGGCCCGCGGTAGCCATCGTCAAAAAACACGCCCAGTGCGGCGGTCGCGTCCTGGTTCGCCGTCGGTGGCGCGTATGACGAGCCGCTGTGTGAGACATTGAGCTCGCCCAGCATCTCGGCCAGCAGTTCCGACATCTCGTAGTTCGTCGCGATGTGCGCGAGGTACTTCAGGTAGTCGGGCTTGACCTCATCCCAATCCACACCATGCATCGACCTCGTATAAAAGGTCTGCTTGGTGCGGCGCCAGACCGACTCGAATTGTGCGCGTCGTTCCGCCGCCTGGTCCTGGGTCTTCTCGCCGCCGATGCCGACCGGATCTCGTTTGCCGCTGGCCGGGTCAATCCGGGAAATGGTGCCGTCCGACAGCAGGTAGAGGAACTTCTGGTCCTTGTCCCACTCGAGGCTGCCGCTGTTCGCGTTCAGGGCCACCAATTGCCGTGTCTCGCGCGTGCGCAGCGTGGTGGTCCAGAGATTCATTCCGCGCTCGAAACGGGCGAGGTAGTACAGCGATTCGCCGTCTTTGCTCACGAGTGCGTCGCCCAACGCCGACGAGTGGATGGTGAGGCGGGCTTTGCGTTCCGCCACGGCATCAAGTTCAAGCTTCAAGGGTGCAGGTGGCGCCGCCGGATCGTGTTTGGCGACTGTCGCCGATGCGTCGGCTTTGGCCTTCGCCTCTTCGGCCTCCTTCGCCAGCGTGGCATCTTCCTTGTTGAGGCGGAAGCGGTCCCACGCGTCCTGCACAAAGAACATCCCGTACGCGTCTGCCTGCGCCGCTCCCGACTGCGCCACGCTCTTCAGCCCGTCGCGGTTGCTGAACCACAACATCGCTTTGCCGTCGAGGATCCAGCGGGCGCGCCGATCGTTGAAGCCACTTTGTGTCAGGTTGATGACCGCGCCGGTCCCGTCGGCGCGCACCAACCCCACTTCTCCGGGCGCCATCCCTGGCACCGAGTAGTCGAACAGGAGCCACCGGCTGTCGGGGCTCCACTGGAAGAACTGATCGTGGTCGCCCATCGAGAACAGGTGCTGATCGGTCAGCAGCGTTCGCGCCTGCTTCGTGGCCAGGTCGTACACCTTCAGCGTCATCCGGTTTTCGACATAGGCGATCTGTGTGCCGTCCGGGGAAAACAGCGGCTGGTAGTTCTCGTGTTCGTTCGACAACAGCGGCGTTTCCCGCACGATCGTGGAGGCGTAGAAGTGGAGCTCTTCATCGCGCGCGCGGCGGGCCTCGAAAATCTGCCACCGGTTTCCACGTTCCGACGAATAGACCAGCGCCTTGCCATCAGGAGAGAAGCCGACCGACCGTTCTTGCTCCGGTGTGCGCGTGATCTGTTTGGTGACGCCGCCTTCAACGCTCGTCACAAACACATCGCCGCGCGCGATGAACGCCACTTCCTTGCCCGAGGGGGCCACCGCGAGGTCGCCCGCGCCGTTGGTCACAGGCACCACACGTTCATTGGTGGCCTTGGCATCCGAGGCGATGGTGATGGCGACCTTCTTCGCCCCCTGTCCTGGCGCCATCGTGTACAACGCCCCGTCATAGCTGAACGAGAGCAGGCCGGTTCGCGCCGCCGTCAGGAACCGCACCGGCCGCGCCTTGAACGTGGTGAGCTGCTGCGACTGGCCGCCCGACACGTTCATGCGGTGCACGTTGAACGAACCGCTGGCTTCAGACAGGTAATAGAAGGCGCGATCGTTGTCGGTGAACACGGGGTTGCGATCTTCGCCTTCAAATGTGGTGAGCTTGCGGTGCATTCCGCTCTGGGTGTCGAGCATCCAGATGTCGCGCGTCACCGCCGACACATGGTGTTTGCGCCAGGGATTTTCCTGGCCCTTCTTGTCGTGATAGAGCAGGTAGCGGCCGTCGCGGCTGTACTGCACGTCTTCAGCCGGCGTAGTCAGCACCTGCGTCACGCGTCCACCCACCACCGGGACGCGGTACAACTCGGGCATGTACGCCGCGGGGAATCCCCGGTGGGCCGCCGTATCCATCCGGGCCGCGCCAAACACAATCGACTGGCCATCTGGCGCGAAGGCAAACGGCGACTCGGGCGCGGAATGGAAGGTCAGCCGCCTCGGTTCACCGCCCTTCGCCGACACGACGAACAGATCGAAGTTGCCGTAACGATCACTGGCAAACGCAATCTGCGTTCCGTCAGGACTCCACACCGGCATGTAGTCATGCGCTTCGTGCGCTGTCAGCGGCCGGGCGGTCCCGCCTGACGAGGGGACGAGATACAGGTCACCTTTGTAGGTGAACGCAATCTGCGACCCGTCTGGCGAGATGGCCGGGTACCGGTTCCACAAGGGCTCGCTCACGTCCTGCGCGGACGTCGTGACGATGGCGAGGAGGGCAGCGGCAATGGTGAGGACAAATCGTGGCATATGTGGGTGTCGCCTCAGGCCGGGGCATGTGTGACGCGGTTTCGGCCGGTTCGTTTGCTTTCGTACAAGGCCTGGTCGGCCTCGCGGTACAAGTCAGGGGCGCGCTGCAAGCCCTTCCTGACCGTGGAGACGCCGACGCTCACGGTGATCGGGATCCGGGCACCTTCGTGCCGGCAATCAACGCGCTCGATGGTTTGGCGGATATTCTCGGCGACGACGGTCGCTGCCTCGGCGCCCGAGCTCGTCAGCACCACCAGGAACTCGTCGCCGCCGTAACGCCCCGCCATATCCCGCTCCCCAAGCCCACTCGTTTTCAGCGCGTCGCCCACCGCGGTGAGCACCCGGTCACCACCGTCATGGCCGTGTGTGTCATTAATTGTCTTGAAGTCATCGATGTCGAAGAACACGATGGACATCTCCGACCCCAGGGCCTTCGCGCGCTTGAATTCGACGTCGAGGACCTCGGAGATGTACTTGTGGCTGAACGCACCCGTGAGCCTGTCCAGATGCGCTGCGTTCGTAATGTTGACGTGATACAGCGTCTCGAATTCGCCGGCCGGCAGGTATTTGAGGATCGTGCTGCCAAGCGTGATCATGTCCTCCTTGCCGAGCTCGACGCGGTCACTGCCGACCGGGTCATCGTTCAAGAAGGTGCCGTTTCTTGATTTCAGGTCCGCGATAAACGCCTGCTCGCCTTCGAGGCTGATTTCCAGATGTTGTCGGCTCACGTTCGCATCGTCGAACCGGATGTCTGCCGAGGGGTCGCGACCGAGGACAAAGGTATTCCGGCCCTCGAGCGGGTACTTCTTTCCCTGGATCGTGCCGCGAATCACGATGAGGACCGGCGTGGTGGAGCTGGCCAGTTCGCGCCTGATCTTCATCGTCTCGCTCGGGATGTCGAGCGCCCGAGTCGCGTCGGCGTCGAACTGGTCGGAATCGGGTTCGGTCATTCCAGCCCAGTCTAACGCAGCCTCGCCACCCTCAGGGCCCGGCCGATCGCGTATGATGCGCCAGCCTCCTATGCCGCGTACCTCCACTACCGGTCCCGTGGACCGGGCTGTCGTTGTCGGCATCAACGCGTACCCCGTACGGACCTCGGGGCCGCTGAAGGATTTCACACCCCTCGACGGCTGCGTCAACGATGCGCGTGCCATCGCGGACTTCGTGGTCCGTAAGCGTGGGTTCAAGCGCTCCGAGGTGCGCCTGCTGACTGATGCGGCTGCCACGAGGCGCGCGATGGTTGCCGCGTTGCGATGGCTCGTGAAAGACGCGCGGCCCGGCGACCGCCTGTTGTTTTATTACAGTGGCCACGGCACGCCGTTTCCGATGCCCGGCCTGCACGCCCATCGCCACAAGCTGCACGAGGCGATCTGCCCGGTGGACTTTGACTGGACGGGGCCGCGACTGATTACCGACCTCGACTTCGAGGCGATCTTCGAAATCCTCCCGGAGGGCGTTGAGTTTCTCTGGATCTGCGATTCCTGTTTTTCCGGCGGTCTGGCGCGCGATTTCCGCACGGCGCGAGCGCTGGGCCGGGGCATACGAACCGTCGCGTTGCACCACACCGTGGTCAAGGCGCTTCGCTCGGCGCGGGCCCGGCGGCGTGGCAAGCCGGCCGGATTGCGCGGTGTGGTCCACAGGCTCAACGGCGCGCTGATCGCGGCGGCGACAGTTGAGCAGTACTCGTGGGATTGGGCCTTTGGGCGGCCCAAGAGGGCACACGGTGTGCTGACCCATTACCTGCTGAAGGCCCTGAACGCGCGTGGTGGTCGCACCGACCCGCTTGACGAGCTTGTGGCGCGTGTGGCCAGAACCATCCGCAGGAGCACGGCCGAATACCGTACACAGCACCCGGAGGTGATGGGCGCGTCCGCGGTGCTGGCCCGCTCGTTTCTTGCTCGGCCCGACCGCTGAGCTTATAGTCAACGCCAGATCCAGCACAGGAGCCCACCACATGCCCGCCACGCCTCGCAATAGCAGCAAGCAACTGCATATTCACGAGCATCCGCTTCCTCCGAAGCCTCCGGAGATGGCGTGGCGCGACTACCTCATCATGCTGCTCAAGATCGCGGCTGAGCTCGAACAGGCGTTGATGGTCCAGTACCTCTATGCCGCCTATTCACTCGGCGGCGACGATGCGCGCGAGCACGAGCGCAAGGTGCATGAGTGGCGCGACGCCATCCTCACGATTGCTCGTGAAGAGATGGGACATCTGTTGACGGTGCAGAACTGCATCTGCCTGCTGGGTGGTCCTCTCAGCTTTGAACGCGAAGATTATCCGTGGGATACCCCCTACTATCCCTTTGAGTTCTGCCTGGAACCGCTGACCCGTCACTCGCTGGCCAAGTACGTCTTTGCGGAAATGCCCGCGGTGTTCAGCGAAGACGAAAAGAAGTATTACGAGGTGGCGAAAGCGGCCAAACGTGAGCTGGGACTGGACGGGGGGCACCCGGTGGGCGAGGTCTACGACGCGATCATCGAGATCGTCAGCGACCCGAAGAAGATTCTCGATTCAGACTTCGACGCGAACACCTACGGCATCCAGGCCTCATTTGATGATTGGGGACGCGGCTATCGGCCCGGGCCGTTCCCGCCGCACGCCGTGCCGGGCGACGCCCCGCCACCGCACGAACGCAAGACGCGGGTGATCATCACCCAGATGGCGACGCGCACCGAGGCCATCGCGGCGCTCAAGGATGTCGCCGGCCAGGGAGAATCGCCGCACCATCGCGCAGCGGTGAAAGATGAGCCGTCGCACTTCGTCAGGTTCGCGACAATTTTTCATGAACTGCAGCAGATCCAGAAGAAGAAGAAAGATTGGTCTCCCGCTCGTCGCGTGGCCACTAACCCGGTGGTGGCCGAGCGTGGTCAGACCCTCAAGGGATCGACCCCCATTACGGCCGAGCCTTCCAGGACATGGGCCGCGTTGTTCAACGTGCGGTACCGGATGTTGCTGAGCTACCTGACGCATACCTTCCAGTTGCGGCGAATCAACCTGGACAAGCCCGACGACCTGCGCCCCGCCATCATGTCCAAGGTCTTCGGCGAGATGTACAACATCAAGGCCATTGCGGGCATTCTTGTCAGGCTGCCGATCGGCGGCGGCAAAGACCCTGAACGCGCGGGACCGCCATTCCAGATGCCGTACACCCTGGTCTTGCCGGCGTCGGAGGCCGACATCTGGCGGCAGCATCGTGACCTGGTGGCCAGTTCGCAGGAACTGGTGTCCACCCTCCTGGACCCGAACATGAAGCATCACAAAGATGAGACCGCCGACGGGCGGCAGTACCTCGCGGTTCTGCGCGACCTCGACCTCCAGTCCATCGCGTTCATCGACGAGGTGTTGGCCGGTTTGCGGCCCGCCGTCCGGGGAGGCCGCAAATGATTCGCGAACTGCGCATTCTTCCGCCACTGGCCATCGGCCGTCTCGGCTCGGCGCCCGAACCGCTCGACAACTTCACGATGGTGGAAAACGACGAGCATCCGTTGGACTACCGGCGCATCGTGCCGCAGGAAACCCTGAGGGTTGACCCCAAGACCGGCGCGATCTCAGGGAGCCACACCCCGAAAGACATCACGTTCAAAGACAACGGACGTATTCGCCCGGTGGCGCCGTTCCTTGAAGTCTTCGCGCGCGTCGATCGCTCGCGGACGTGGCAGCCGTTGACGGCCGGGCTGCTGAAACAGCACGGCTGCACCGTCAAAGACCTCTCGTGGCAGGTCAGCGTGGCCAACCGGAAGGTCGAGCGGCGCACCTCGAACCCCAACGATGCCGTGCTGGCTGAGACCGGCTGGTTCTCGAGTCACGCACCACAGACCCTAAAGGGGCACTGTGCCAACTTCATCTCGCCGAGGCGATTCATCGACTTCGGCAGCGTCCGGTTCATCAGGCCGACACGCCAGTATCCGGAGATCCGTTTCCGGTTCTCGCCCGCGCAGGGCCTGATCTACGGTTCGAATCTTACCGACGCCGAGCTCGCGGAGTTGCGATCCGCGAATCCCGACATTTATGAGGTGCCGAAGCATCGCCGCATCTACAATCGGAAAAAAGGCTGGTACAAGTTCGAACCGCCGGCCGGCATCGACGACGCCATTCCCAACTATCACGGCAAGTTCGTGAGCGAGACACTGCCGCCGTCGCTGTATTCGATCATTCCGCCTGCGCCGTGCTGGTTGAACAACAACATCGCGATCTCCCGAGGCTACCTCGACGACGCGTGTGACGGCATCGTGGAGGTGAAGCTCAAGGGCAAGAAGGGCGCAACGCCGCTGTCGGCTGTTGCGCGCATCACGGCCGGGCCACCGATGCTCGTACCCGACTCCCTGTTTGTCCGTAACCTTTGCGACGATCTGGACCAGGTCATCTTTGGACCCCGGATCGAGCATGAGTCGTTTGAAGAGACGCGCGCCCGCGCCGAAGACATTATTCGCCGCGCGTTCGAAACGGTGCGCTTCCTGAACGTCGCCGTGATGAACGGTAATCCCGTGGACGCGCGCGACCCGCTCGACTTCGACACGATGCCTGCCGAAGAGGCGTTCGACGTGTTGCGGCCCATGCGGCCCGTCTTCAGCGAAAAGACCGCCGACACCCTCGCCATCATGCGCCTGCACCAGCAGGTGTACGCCGCGCTGAAGGCCGGGGCGGCGCCCTGGTTCCCATCCCTGCTTCGGAAGCCGGAACAAGTGGCGGACTTCACCGACAACGGGCGCCGCAAAATGCCGGCGCTGATGTGTGGCGCCGACGGCAATTACCTGGCCCTCACGCACCGGCAGATCAACACGATCTACCGCGCGGCGGGGCAGCCAATCGATGTGGGCGGCGCCGACCCGGCCACCGTCGAGGCCGATCCACCCAAGGCCGTGTTGACCGCGCGCAATCTCTCTGCGCAACGGCACCTGGACATTAATTTTGTCGCCAGAGGCAATCCCGTGAGCACGAGGCCGATCAGTGCGATCGCCAACTGCACCCCCGGGCTTGAGGTGGACCTGCGGGCGGTGTGGCGACGGGTCTTCGAGGGCATCGTGATTCGCGAATACGACAACCTCGTGACCGATGTCACCGACCCGGCGCTCAAACACCTCAAGGGGTGCCGCCTCCTGCGCATCTCATACGGCACGGAGAAACCGTTCTTGACGATGGCGCAGGCGATTGGCCCGTCGCCGGCCGACACGGTCAACCAGTCGGTGGTGTATTCCACCGACTCCAATCCGTGGGGGCTCGCCCCACTTGAGTGGTCCAACGCGTTGGCCAAGATGCTGCACGCGCGTGTGGGCCAAACGGTGACCTGCGACTTCACGCGCACACCCGCGTGGTTCGGGCAGCAGCCGTGGAACGATGACAAGACCACATATGTGACCCACGAACTCAAAGTCCGCCCGTTTTTCGAAGACGACACAGCGGTGATTTCGCGCGTACTGGCCCAGGCGGGGGAGTTGACGCAGGGCCTGTGCTCTCCGTGGCAGAACGACTATCGTGAATGTTCGTGTTACTACTGGGCCGCCGCGCGGCCAGACTTCGTCAACGTCGAGCCCACATCCACCGGAGCGAGCGCCGGTGACAACTGGCTCCAGAAAGACCGGACCGGCACCTACATCCCCGATGACTACGTGGACTCACGCCTGGTGCTCTACGACGACCTGTTCAAGGGCTGGGAGAAGTGGCTGCGCTTCGCGATCGGCGGCAAGGATGACAACGGGAAAGGCAACGGGTGAGTCGCGCCGATGCGCGTCACTTCATGTCGGCGTCGGCGCCGCGGTCACGTGACGTTCACCTGATTGAAACTGCGCTCGGCCGGCACGTGTTTGTCCCCGATGGCAGTCGGCTGTTCGACGCCGACTCCGAGCTGTTCGGTCAGTTCAGCACCGCGATGGGTGATGGACGCGTCGGCGAATTGCTCGACCGCGTGGGACTTGGCGGCGACCCCTACATCAATGACGCGCCGCTGACCGCACCTCCCGTGCACGCGCTGTCGCTGGCCATCGCGCAGAAGTGCAACCTCGGCTGCACCTACTGCTACGCGCAGCAAGGCGAGTTCGGTGGCGCAGCCAAGAACATGTCGGCCGACCTCGCCAATCAGGCCGCAGATCTCCTGGTGGATGGCGCCGCGCCGGGCGCTCGCCTCAATCTCGCGTTTCTCGGGGGCGAACCCCTGGTCAACCGGCCGGTGCTGCAGGCCACCACTCGACGCGCCGCCGAACGCGCCGCCGCGCGTGGTGTCACGCTGAATTTCTCCATCACCACCAACGGCACACTCCTCACGGAAGCCGACGCGGCGTTTTTTGAGGAGTTCGGATTCGCGGTCACGATCAGCCTGGATGGCCCCCGTGACGCGCACGATGCGAATCGTCCCTTCAAGAGCGGAAAGGGCAGCTTCGACCGGATCATGGAGAACCTGCAGCCGCTGTTCGCGCGTCAGCGCCAGATGCAGGTGACGGCGCGCGTGACGGTGACGCCGGCCAACATTGAATTGCGGCAGACCCTCGATCAGTTTGTGGACGCCGGGTTTCACAGCGTCGGGTTTTCGCCCATGCTGGCCGCCCCGACCGGGAAGGGCGAGATGCAGCCTGCCGATCTCGAGATCATGCTCGGCGAGATGATTGCGTGCGGCCGCGAGTTCGAACGCCGCATGCTGGCCGGTCAGCGGTACCCGTTCGCAAACATGGTGAATGCGTTGCGCGAGATTCAGCGCGGCACACATCGTCCCTACCCGTGCGGCGCTGGCGCCGGCTACCTCGGCGTATCGGCAGACGGCGATCTCGCCGCGTGCCACCGGTTCGTGGGCGATGCCGAGGGCGCGATGGGCTCACTCGACGCGGGCGTGGACGAAGTGCGCCGCTCAGCATGGCTGGCCGATCGTCACGTGCATACCCAGGAGCCCTGCCGCAACTGCTGGGCGCGATACATGTGCGGCGGCGGATGCCACCATGAGGTCATCAGCCGGGGGCGCCCGGCATGCGACTATATCCGCGGCTGGCTGCACTATTGCCTCGACGCGTATTTGCGCCTGTCGCCAGCGGGTCTTGGGGAAGATCGGCGAATTCCAGCCGAGGTGTCGTAGGGGACCATGACGTCCCCCTCCGCCGACGTGTGTGTCATGGGCGCCGGTCCGGCCGGCTGCGTGATGGCCGCACGTCTTGCGCAACTCGGTCTGGCCGTCTGCATCGTCGAACGGGAGACTTTCCCCCGGCATCATTTGGGCGAGTCACTCAGTCCAGGCGTGCTTCCATTGCTTGCGACCATTGGCGCACGCAACGCCGTTGAGGTTGCCGGCTTCACGCGTGTGCGGCGCGTGTTGTCGAATTGGGATGGTCCACTCGCCGAACGCGTCGATCCGGGTGAGCAGGGCCTGCTCGTCGATCGCAGCAGGTTTGACGCATTGCTCGCCGACCGTGCGAGTGCACTGGGTGTCGAGGTGATGCAGCCGGCGGTGGTGCGCGAGTTCGTGCAGGACGATGACGGCTGGCGGCTCGGCATCGAGGCCGCTGGGCTTATCCGACACCTCCGCGTCCGTTATCTCGTTGATGCCACCGGTCGCGCCGCAGCGCTCGCGGGCCGGCGTCGAAGGACCGGCCCACGCACCGTGGCCCTGTACGCCTACTGGCAAGGGCGCCGCCTGCCTGAGCAGCCGCGAATCGGCGCGGGCGCGAACGAATGGTACTGGGGAGTGCCGCTACCAGACGGCCTCTACAACACGCTGGTCTTTGTGGATGGCGCGAGCCCCGGCCGAACCCGGCCGGCCCGCGAGGCCCGTTTCCTCGAACTGGTGGGCCGCTCCGGCTTGATGGACGGTTGTGTTGAGCCGCGAATGGTGGGCGGGGTCCTGGCGGCGGATGCGACGTCGTATCTCGATGACGAGTCCGTCACGCGAACGCAGATCAAGATCGGTGAGTCCGCTCTCGCGCTCGATCCCCTCTCCTCGAGCGGCGTCCAGAAGGCGATTCAAACAGCCCTCTCGGGTGCGGTCGTCGTCAACACGCTGCTCCGCAGACCTGAGAACACTGACGCCGCCGTCCGGTTCTATCGCGAGAGTCTGGCGCAGGCGTCGGACCGGCACCGTACCTGGGCTGCGGGCCACTATGCCACCGTGGCGGCGCGCGAGCGGTCAGCCTTCTGGACGGACCGGTCCATCCCTGTGGGCAGTCCACAGCCGTACGTTCCCCCTGCGCCTCCCGAAGAAATGAGCGCGCAACTCGCGTCTGGCGCAGCGGTCCAGGTGTCGCCGGATGCCGAGCTCATTGAGGTGCCCAGGCTTGGGTCGGATTTCGTCGCGCTGGGGCCCGCGCTCTGCCACCCGGCTCTGGATGGGCCTGTCGCCTACCTCGGCGGATGGGAACTGGCTCCGCTTCTGCGTGAGGTGCGCACCGGCATGACGCCGCTCCAGGTGGTGCAGTCGTGGGCGCCGAGGGTGCCGGTCGAATCTGGCCTGGCGATTGCCGGTTGGATGCTCGGTCGTGGCATTCTGGTACCGCAATGCGAACCGTGAGCCGTCCATGAGGATTGTGGCCCTGAGCGATCAGCACGGGCACCTGCCCGAGATTCCCCCGTGCGACCTCCTGCTGGTGGCGGGCGACGTGTGTCCTGATGGCGTCGGGACCGATCAGAAGGACTGGTTCGACGAACACGCCAGGCCCTGGCTGGCGAAGGCGCCCGCCACACACAAGATCCTCACGTGGGGCAATCACGACTGGTGCGGCCAGGCCTGCCACTTCGAGAGCGGGTCGCCCGAGGCGGCCGAGGGACAGATTCTCGTGGACGACCGGACGAGGGTGCCCCTTTCGGGCCCCGGCGGACGCTCGATCTCGGTCTGGGCCTCGCCGTGGACGCGCGAGTTTGCGTCCTGGGCGTTCATGAAGTCGCCGCGCGACCTGGCCGGTGTCTACGCGGTGATTCCCGAGGGCACCGACATTCTGATGACGCACCAGCCGCCCTACCGGCACGGGGATCGCTTCGACCATCCAGGCTCCGCAGGGATGGAGCACCTCGGCAGCACCGAGTTGCTTGAGGCCATCCGGCGCATCAGGCCCCGGCTCGTCGTGTGCGGCCACCTTCACGGCGGCCACGGCCGCTACGTGTATGAAGGCGTGCCCATCTACAACGTCAGCGTGGTGAACGACGACTACCAGTTGGTGCGGCCGCCCACCGTGATCGATATTCCGGAGTGGTGACGACGAGATGGACCCGCTGACGTGGAATCTGTTTCGCCGTTGCCGGCCGCTGTCGGGCCTGTCGGACCTCGCCATGCGCGAGATGTTTGCGGCAGCCGAAGAGCGCCTGTATCAGCCCGAAGAGCTGATGATGCGACAAGGGGATCCCGCCGACGGTCTCCTGATCCTGCTGGAAGGCACCGCCCATGCGCGGCTGCAGGACCAGTCCGGCGGCCACCTGCTCGGTCGCTTCAGGAGCGGCGACATCGTGGGTGAGATGGCGCTCGTCACCCGGGAGGCGCGGACCGCGGATGTGATTGCGGACTCACCAGTCCGGGCCCTTCTGGTGCCCACCGCGGCGTTTGATGCGCTGGCCGTGCGGCATCTCGAGCTGGGTCTTGTACTGACGAAACTCGTGGCCGATCGACTCGGTCGCAGCTTTCACGACGGGTTCGGCGACAAACGCATCGAGGGCTTCCGCATCCTCCAGACCATCGGCCGCGGCGGCATGTCGGTGGTGTATCAGGCTGAGGACGTGGCGACCGGCGACATCGTCGCGCTCAAAATGATGAGCTACCGGCTCATTTACGACGCCGCGGCACTCGCGCGCTTTCACCAGGAGTCCGCGCTGCATCAGAGCCTGGATCACGAGAACATCGCGAAGCTCAAACGGCTGTTTCCCGCCTACCGCACGTACTTCCTGGTGATGGAGTTGTGCGATGGCATGGACCTGCGCCGGATGGTCAAGCTGCGCGGCCGGCTGCCCGAGCTGCAGGTGCGGGCCATCCTCGGTCAACTCGCGTGTGCCCTCGAATACGTGCACGGGCGTGGTCTCGTCCACCGCGACCTCAAGCCGGCCAACGTGATGATCACGCACGAGGGCCGGGTGAAACTCACTGATTTTGGACTCGCCGTGCCCATCGCGTTGCCAGGCGATGACGAGACAGGAGCGGCGGACGAATTTGTGATGGGGACGCCGGCGTTTATGGCGCCCGAGCAACTCGATCGCGGACGTCTCGATCGCCGCACAGACGTGTATGCGCTCGGGTGCATGGCGTTTGAGTTGCTGACGGGGCGGCACCTGTTCAACGCGAAGAATCTGTTTGGCCTCGTGCAGGAGAAGGCCCAGCTCCAGCTGCCGCCCGCTCGTGAACTGGGGAGCGGCGTCAGCGACGAACTCTATGCGTTCATGGAGAGCGCCCTTCGCGTCAATCCTGACGACCGCCCCTCGTCGCTCGCAGCCCTGGTGCCGTGGGCGGCCACGTGTGACCCGCCACCGGCGAGCACCGCCGACGAAGGCGCCGGCGACGACCCGACGGTGTGATCGGTGCCCTACGATTTCGGTGCGACGTTGCTGTTCCAGATGTCGCGGTAGACCTTGTACTCGCCGTTGCTCTGCCGCTTGTAGACCAGGATGCCCTTGACGTTCTGTTTGATCGGCTTGCCGTAGCCGGTGATCTTGCCGGCCTTGTTGCGTTTGATCGGCTTGTCGACGGCCGTGTCGTGCCCCTGATCGAAGCCGTAATCGCCGGCCATCCACATCACCTTCGAGATCTTCACCCAGTGTGTCTTGTAGCCGTAGAAGTAGTCGGCCACCCATTTCCGAAGCGGGCCGTGCCCCTTGACGAGGGGGCCATCCGGCTGCATCACCACCGCGTCTTTGTCGTAGTTGGCCATCACGCGGTCGGTATCGTTGGAGTTGATCGCATTGACGTAGTTTTTGTGCGCCCTCACGATGGCGGGCGGAAACTTGCTGGCGGCTTTTTTGCTCATGGCTGAAGGCTCCGATTGGCGACAGGGGTGATACGCGTCGCTATTCTGGTGCGAACGCGCCTGCCGGTCAACTACTCAAGCTGTCGAGCAGCGCTTTGGCCTCCCTGAGGTCCCGTGTCTCGAACCCCTCGGTAAACCATCCGAGGACGGGCGCCAGGAGCGCTCGTGCGTCCTCGCGTTGCCCGCGCGTGGCCAGCAGGGTGGCCATGGCCGTCACGCTGCGCAGTTCCCAGGACTTCGCCTGCTGCTCGATGGCGGTTTCAATCGACCCACGCAGCGCGGCCTCGGCCTCATCGTCGCGGCCCTGGCGCATCAGCATCCAGCCCTTGAGACGGAGGATTTCCGGCAGCCAGAGACGCTCGTCCCAGGCGGGCCGTTCGATTTGGTCGAGACATTCGTCGATGAGGTTCAGCGCGGTGTCGAGATCACCCTGCAGCGCCAGCGCTTCGGCGAGGGCCGACTTGAGGAAGGGGACGCGCGCGTGACCGCCGCGGCTCGTCCAGCTCTCGATGCCCGTGCGAAGCAGGCGGGCCGCGTCGGCGGGCCGGCCGGACTGCAGGTGCGCAAGGCCCGTGGCCTGAGGCGTTGAGACCTGGTAGATAAAGGAGATGCCCTGCTCTCGTGCGAGGCGGTCGACTTCGTCGAGTCTTTCGAGGAGCCGATCGGGTTCCCGCCGGTAGACGAAGGTGTAGGCACTGAATGTGAGCGCCCAGGCCAGGTTGAAGGCGTGGCCGACCGAGCGGGCGTGCGCGCCGCTGCGGTCGCTCATCTGGAGCGCCTGGTCCGGGTAGCCCTGCATCCAGAGGAGCTGGCAGCCATACACTTCCACGAACGTCCGCAGATCGTGACCGGTCAGCTCAATCCACTGCTCGGCGCGTTGCGGGTCATACAGCTCCAGGACGCGATCCAGGTGCATGCGCGCCTCGGCGAGCTGGCCTTTGAAGAATCGCGGAACCATCGCGGTGGCGTGTCCAAAGATCTGCAGGTCGAGGTCTCCCGTCGTGCGGCCTTCGGCGAGCAGGCGTTCGGCAAAAGGCAGCGAATCGGCGATCCGGCCCTGCGTGATGGTGCTGGTCCACATCCACCAGAGGCCCAGCAGCAGGCTTCGCGTATTGCCCTGGCTGGTCGCCAGCCTGAGGATGGCGGCCGAATTGGCATCGATTTCTGACGCGGCCCATCCGCGCAGCCCGGCCCAGGCCGCGTTCAATTTTTCCCGGATCGTGAGTTCGATCGCGTCGCGGTCTCCTGACGGTGGCAGCTGATTCAGCAGTGCCAACCCTTTCTGGAAGTGGGCGACCGCTTCCACGAGGGCCACGCGCTTGATGGCGAGTTCGCCGGCGTCGCGCCAGAGGGGGACGGCCGCCGCCACATCGCCGGCTTGCGTGTAGTGGTGCGCGAGCCATTCCGGCTCGTGGGCCACCCGGCTCGCGAATTCGGTGGTGAGGACCCGCGCGATCATCGCGTGCAGCTGGCTGCGCCGGCTCTTGAGCAGTGAATCGTAGGCTGCGTCCTGCATCAACGCGTGTTTGAAGGTGTAATTGGCGTCGGGCGGCGTGCCCCGGCGAACGACGAGGCCGGCGTCAGCGAGTCGTTCGAGCGCGGCCTGCAGCCGCTCACCGCTGAGCGTCGACACGCGCGAGATCAGGTCGTAGGAAAACTCCCGCCCGATGCAGGCGCCAATCTGCGCGATTTCCTTGACGGGCGCCAGTCGATCCAGGCGGGCCGCCAGCGAGTCGCGCAACGAGGTGGGAATCGCGAGCGCCCCCAGGGGCGCCAGCAGGGTGTACTGCCCGTCCTGTTCTGTCAGCAGACCAGATTCCAGGACCGACTTGGTCAGCTCTTCCACAAACAGGGGCACGCCATCGGTGTGCGACAGGATTTCGGCGAGCACTTCGGGCGGTAGGGCGCGGCCTTCGGTGACTTTGTCTACCAACTGCGCGACCTGCGGCCGGCCCAGTCGATTGAGGGTGAGGGTGGTGACGCCACGCTGCCCTGCCCACGGCGGCGCATGCTCGGGCCGGTAGGTGGTGACGAGCAGCAGTGGAAAGTTCTGGATCTTCGGCACCAGGACTTCAAGCAGTTCCTGGCTGGTGGGGTCCACCCAATGCACGTCTTCGAACAGCATCAGGACCGGCACGCGCCGCGCCCGCGCTTCCAGCTGGCTCGTCAGAGCCTCCAGGGTCTTCTCTTTTTGCTTCTGCGGCGAGAGTTTCAGCGCCGGGTATCGAGTGGTTGGTAGCGACAGCACCTCGGCAACGAGCGGAGCCGCCTCGGCAATTTCCTCCGGGCTGCCCACCAGGGCGGCTTCCATCTTGTCGAGTTTCTGGTCGGGCGTGTCGTCGCGCGAAAACCCCGCCAGGAACTCGAACTGCTCGATGAAGGGGTAGAGGGCCGAATTCAGGTGATAGGGCGAGCATTGGTAGCGGATGACGGTGTGCGGCCCCGTGATGCGCTTGCGCAGCGCCTGGCTCAGCCGCGACTTGCCGATACCGGCTTCTCCGCCAATCAGCACCACCTGTCCGTCGCCGTGGGCCGCCTCTTTCCATCGGCGCAACAGGAGCGCGATCTCTTCGTCGCGGCCGATGAGTGGCGACAACTCCGTACTGCCCTGCGCGGCTTCGAAGCGGCCCTTCGTCCGATGCACCGCATCCACGCGCCACGCTTGCACCGGTTCGGCGAAGCCTTTGATCGTGCGCGCCCCGAGATCGGTGAGCGCAAACCCGTCGCGAATCAGCCGCCGCGTCGCCGGTGCGATCACCACTTCGTGGGCCGCGGCCAGCCCCTGCAGGCGCGCCGCAAGGTTCGGCGTTTCACCCACGGCCAGGTTGGCCTCGGTGTGGCCTTCACGAGAGGCCTCGCCCACGACCACGGGGCCGGTGGCCAGGCCGATACGCACCGCCAGCGGCTGCACCGCGACAATGTCCTTGACCGCCTGGACCATTTCCAGGGCGGCGTGGACGCCGCGCTGGGCATCATCTTCGTGCGCCAGCGGCCAGCCGAAATAGACCATCAGCCCGTCACCCAGGTATTGGGCCACGTGTCCTTCGTACCGCGCGGCGACGTCACCGCACGCTTTGCGGTAGGTCTGCATCAAGTCGCGCAGTTCCTCGGGGTCCATCCGTTCGGCCAATGACGTCGAGCCCACCAGATCGCAGAACATCACCGTCAGCTGGCGGCGCTCGGCGCCGCGCGAGACGGCCGGAGTTGGATCGACCGCTGCCGGGATTTCAACGACTGCGGGTTGTCCCGCCGCGGCCAGTGCCTGAATCTCGACCATCAGCCGGCGTCGCGGTCCGGTGGGCAGACCGAGCTGGTCGATATCAGACTGGGTGAGGTGGGGCAGGACCTCGAGCGTGATCTCGTGTTCGTCGAAGATCGAAAGGTACTTTTCGAGGCCGACCGACGTCAGCCACTCCGCGATGGGGGTCACTCGGCGGATTTTACTCCAGTGTGTTTGGATCCACACGAGGCGTGGAGGATTTGAAGGGGCTGCACCCGCTTTGCCTTGTGTTCTTGCCGACGACGATGCCATCGTCGTCCGAGATGCCCTCCGAACCGCCGAAACTTCTCGATCGGGTTCGCGCCGCCATCCGGGCTCGCCACTACAGCCGGCGCACAGAGGAGGCGTACGTGCCGTGGGTGCGCCGGTACATTCTGTTTCACGCCAAGCGGCATCCAGATCAGATGGGCGCCTCCGAGGTGGCGGCGTTCCTGTCGTCGCTGGCGACGGACGAGCACGTCAGCGCGTCAACGCAGAATCAGGCGCTGAGCGCGCTGCTGTTCCTGTACCGCCACGTGCTCGGCAAGGAGCTTGGCACCTTACCTGAGGTGCCGCGAGCCAAGCGCCCAGCGCGATTGCCTGTCGTGCTCAATCGCGCGGAAGTGGTGGCCGTGATCGGGAAGCTCACGGGAGTGACGAAGATCATCGGGCTTCTCTTGTACGGGGCCGGGCTGCGCCTGGGCGAATGCCTTGAGCTGCGCGTGAAAGATTTGGATTTCGATCTTGGCCAGATCACGATTCGGCGAGGCAAGGGGCAGAAGGATCGCGTGACGATGCTGCCGGGCGCGGCGAGGGAACTGCTGCGGCAGCATCTGGAGGTGGTGCGGGCGATCCATGTCGCGGACCTGGCGCATGGCGTGGGGCGCGTCGTTTTGCCGGAGGCGTTGGCGCGGAAGTATCCGAATGCGCTGTTGGACCTGCTTCCCGCTTTCATGTGCACGAATCGGCGGTGCAACGTGCAGTTGCGGAGGCGGCGCGTCGCGCGGGGGTGGCGAAGCATGCGTGGCCTCACACGTTCCGACACTCGTTCGCGACACATCTTCTGGAGGACGGCTATGACATTCGGACGGTTCAGGAGTTGCTGGGCCATCATGATGTGAGCACGACGATGATTTACACACACGTCCTGAATCGCGGCGGGTTAGCGGTGCGGAGCCCGGCGGATCGGCTGGGGATAGGCTGACCCGCGCTCGCGCGTATGCGCCGCGCGACGGAATGGCTCCGAGAACGGCGCAACTCCGGGTGGCCAAGAGAGTTGCGAGTCATCCTGGTTCCCATGTCGACCGTGCATGACTGCGGCGCTCGCGTCCATGCGCAGTCATCAGAGGGCACTTTTTGTGGATAGCTGCGGGGGATCGGCTATGCACGCCCGCGGTTGGCGGACTCTGTTAGACTCCGCCCAGTTCGTGAGGGTTCGGGGCCGGGCTTCCGATTGGGCGAGGGCCAATAGCTGTGAGTTGCGCCTATTGTCTGGTTCGACCCTTGCGGGCTACTAAGAAGTTAGCCAGACAGTCATGCAGCGATACAACCTTCCGCTTCTCGCTCTGATAGTGGTCTCCGTATACGGCTGTGGCGGGACGACATCCGAGTTGCCCACGCCTGGGCCGCCGAAGGTGGAAGCGCCTCGGCCACTGGGCGCGGACGACATTGTGAACCAGAAATTCGCATCTCCCCTCTCAGTACAGGATGCCGAGACGATTCTTTCTCGAACGAATATGTTCGTATGGAATCACGGGCCTGCGTTGCAGATCGATGCCTATCGGGTCCTCATGCAACAGCCGGATGCGCTCAGACGAGTACTGTCCATAGCAAGCCATGGTGGGCGGGCCGGCCAGCTGTACGCACTGTGCGCGCTTCGCGACTTCGGCTCTGAGGCCGCTTGGAGCGTGGCGAATCGCCTGGCCTCCGTAGAGGAGGAAATCTTGGTTCATGGGAGCAACGGAGCGACCCGATTCGAGCCTGTGACGGAACTGGTCAGAGAAATTGAAACCAATAAAGCGTGTATCACACTTCGAAGTCAGTAAAGGCAACTGCTGCCAGTCGGGGTCCCACTGAGCTGGCTAACCAGCGCTTGCAGCCGACGGCGGCGCGTGCAAGCATTTGATGCCGCCGCGGCTGAAGCGCGGGCGTTAGGCCGCTGAGCCGACCGCGTCCACAATCGTCCTGACGGACGCTTGCGCGCTGTATATTGCAGGCGTATACTCCTGTTGTGGTCGATCTTCCAGACTTTCTCCCTGACATCGAAGGATTCCAGTGGGATAACGGGAATTCGTCCAAGAATTGGACGCGCCACGGGGTGAGTCAGACGGAAGCCGAGCAGGTCTTTCTGAATCGGCCGCTCGTGGTCGCTGCGGCTCCCCTCAAGACCGAGCCGAGGCAATTCGCATTCGGGCAGACCGATGCCGGCCGACTGCTCACGGTCGTGTTTACGATCCGTGGCCCGTTGCTGCGTGTGATCTCGGTGCGGCCCATGAGTCGCAAAGAGCGGAGGGGTTATGGCGAAGCGCCCGACAACTAAGACTGTGCCGTCGTTCGCGTCAGAGCGGGCGGAGCGAGAGTACTGGGAGACCCATGACGCGGCGGGAGTCGTGGACTGGTCCACGGCCCGTCGAGCAGTGTTTCCCAACCTGAAGGCCTCGACAGAAACGATTTCACTCCGTTTGCCGACCGCGCTGCTCGCCGACCTGAAGGTTCTGGCGAACAAACGTGACGTGCCGTACCAGTCCTTGCTCAAGGTCTATCTCTCAGATCGAGTGACGCATGAGACCGTAGTGAATACGCGGCCTAACACGGCGCTGCAGCCGACGAGCCGCCGTCGCGTGCAGGCCAAAGCGAAGCGACCGGCCAGGGCGGCTCGCGGCTGAGCGCCACTCGTTGGACAGCCTGAACGAGCAGACAGATGTTTAGAGGAAGCCGTAAACACGTACTTGATTGGACGGATCGCCCGGAGTTCCCGGTCGAACTACTTCAACTCGTCGCCCCGGTCGACTGCCGCCTTTCGGCCAACTCGCAGCTAATGCCGCGCGGTTACCGTTCGCCGGACGAGGCCAGGCTCGAAACGTTCGGGCCAGAAGCCATACCGCACGAAACTGTCTGGTCCGAATTGCGGCAATGGTGGCTTGCCCACCAACGCGGCGCGAACACGCCGAACTGGGATATCGCGGTAAGTTGTGAGATCGAGAAAAGGCCAGGGCTACTCTTGGTGGAGGCCAAGGCGAACGCGCCGGAGATGAGCATTGCCGGCAAGGCCATCGACCCAGGGGCGTCAGCAGCGAGCACAGAGAATCATCACCGAATTGGGCTCGCGATCGAAGAGGCCTGCATCGCGCTGCGGAAGGCGAGTGCGTCCATTGCCATCAGCAGGGACTCTCATTATCAACTTTCCAACCGCGTTGCATTCGCCTGGAAGTTGGCGAGCCTGGGCATACCCACCGTGGTCGCCTATCTGGGTTTCTGGGGCGATCTCGGCATTGTCGATGCGGGTCAGCCATTCCTTGCCGCCGCCGATTTCGAGGCGAGCTTCGGCAACTATGCGTACTCGACCGTTCCGAAGGACCTGTTCGAACGCCGAATTGACTGCGGACTCGCCCCGATGTGGCTACTTGTTCGCGCGAGGCCAGTGATCGAGCAGTCGAAGCCACGGCTGTCTAACCCCGCGCTGGAGCCGACAGCGCGAACATGAACTGGGGCGTTCGCGCTGCGGCTCTTACTAGCGATGAGTACACTCGCGCGAAAACGAAATTGCTGAACCAGTAGAAAAGCGCAGAGCTTCAGCAAAAGGATGTGGGCTCGCTTTGAGTGATCAGGCGGTCTAACACGCCGTGCAGCTGACGGCGGCGCATGTATTGATGAGCGCCGCTGCGGCTGACGGCTGGCGTTAGACCGATGGACGTAGAATCGCGACGTGCGAATACCTGGCGCCGACCCCGCTCGGCCGTGACCTACGTCCCCATCGTCGCGAAAAGCTATTCTCCCGCCATTCAATGATCGGCAGC
>JBKJQX010000038.1:0-14812 GCA_046594875.1 Vicinamibacterales bacterium | reverse complement strand
GACTGTGACTCACCAGGTCGCGGGTTCGAGCCCCGTCAAGGTCCCCACTGATAAAACCCAGGTTTTTACCTGGGTTTTATCTTTTTGATGCATATCGAAATAGTGCCAATCTTGTAGGTGGGAGGTCGTCGGAAATCGGTTATAAGTGCTGTAAAATGATCTGAACCACCTACAATCCCTAAGGGGTCCACCTGTTGACTCCAGTCCGGGTGGCTCAGAGCGCTTCCCAATACACCGCAATGGCAGGTGGTATCGTCTCGTTCCCTAGTCCCCGCTGTTCCGGCTGACACCCGCGCACATAGACGGTTTGCGCGGCTGGCACGGTGAATTTCACCGAGGCCATACGGTTGCTGGCCCCGGCTTCCCATGCCCCATCATTGTAAACCGAGATTACACCGTCGAGCGTCGCGTCTAACACGTCGCCGCGTGCGGGGTCGAGATAGCGATAGCTGCCCAAGTAAGTGCTGTAGATCGCTACCATGCCGACGTGGCCCGACCAGATCCCGGTGGCTCCGTCGCCAATCAAATATCCAGCGCCGTGGGATGGCGCACCGGGTGGCGTCGTGGCGGTGGTCAGGGTGGGCAGCAACAGACGATGGCCGATATCGCCACCGCGCCAGCTGCGGACGTCATCCATGCAATAGGGGTCGGTCAAGGAAACCCACAGCTCCGCGTTAGGGCGTCGCAGGGCGCAATTTAACCACACGCGGTAGGTGCCAGCTGCAGGCACGGCAATCTCGCCGTAGAATTGCCCAGCAAACGCGGGCGAGAGATTGGCGCCAGACATCGTAATGCCGCCAGCGGGCATGGCTTTCCAAACAGGGATGACCTGTAGCAGCGTGGTGCCCGATGTAATCTGATCCGTCGACCATAGGCGGGCACCAGCAAAACACAGGGCACTGTCAACTGTCAGGGCAGCGCGTCCACGGGCCGGGCACATACCCTGGGTGCGACTACTGGTAGGGAATCCGGTGACGTGGATCCGCCACAGGCCTTTGGTCGGCGGTACGAAGGTAACCCAGCGATAAGTATCCACGCCGCCAGGATCTGACGTAACACCAGGGCCACAGTGCACGATCGGGTACGCCGTTGGGATCGACACCTGCGAGGCATCATAGCCACCTTCGGCATAGATATCATTTTGCCCAGTAATCGTTGAGGGAAACGGCACATCGATACGCGGGGAAAGATCAATGCGGATCTGCGCATTGAAGAAACCGGTAGCCTCGACCCGCCATTCCACGGTGCTGGCCTGGTCGTTGGTCGCCGGGTAAATATCAGGCAGATCGACAAAATCTAGATTGGTCAACAGGGTGACGATCGACACCGGGCCGATCACTGTCACGCCGCCCATACGCACCGATACCTGGGCCGTCAGGATCGACGCGCCAAACAACGTCCCGGAAATACGGGCATTACGAAAACCTGGATGCACCGCGCCTGCCGAAAACGCCATCCAGCCAGAGTCATACGGAGCGCCAGAAACGCCCCAGGTATGCGTCGCGGCAAAGGTGCGCGTGCCTTGGCTCTGGGGAAACCAGTCCATCTGGTAGAACTCATCAGCGATCAGGATGCGCGGCTTATGACCGGCCCGTGGCGCGGATGCACCGCCGACGGTACCAATCTCGGTGTCGAGATTGATCAAGGCAGGCGCGCCCAGCTGGTGTTCATTCGGCCAATCTGAAAAGCCAAACACCGGGCCGCGATACGTGCGAAACGCATCGCGCAACGGCGACGCCCCGGTGATCTGATTATCGGGCAGACCAATCGGGCGCGGCGTGCGCGTGGCATCGGTATCCCCGCGCGCGGTATAACCACCGGGCAGTGCCACCGGCACGACGCACGCATCAGTGACGCCCACGGGGTTGACCGTCACCACGATATAGGTCGGCGCGGCACCTGTCCACGTGACGGTGCAAAACATCGAAAACTTAGACGACCCCGGTTGGCGAATCACCGACGCAGGCACGCTAAAAAGTTCAGTGACCAACACGCTCTTAGCTTTGCCCAACGCGCCGTCGATGTTGACGGTGAATTCCGTCACCGTGCCACCGCCGCCTTGCCAATCAGCCGAGTGTTTAAATAGAATCACGCCCGTAGTGGCGGCTGGAAGGCCTGAATAGTGAATGCGCAGATCAACGAAATGCCGATCGGTTTGAATACTCAGTAAGCTATAGAGCCAACGCATAGGACTGCCAACCACGGCACGCACATGCCCCGCCGGAAAGGTCACCCCGGCATCGTCGTAGGGCAGGCACGGAAACGCGCGGGGAATGCCGTAGACATTATGGCCGGAATTAAACAGGCCGATGGGAATCGTGCCCGCCGTGGCGCCGCCGTAATTGGAATCCGCTGGCGTGGTAAAGGTCGCATCCGGCCACTGGTACGGCAGAAATAACGGGCTGTCGATGATATCCGCGGCGGGCGCAATGCCATCAGCACGCGGTGACCCTGGCCGCAACGCCACCGGGTCATTGATACGGGACGGGGCTGGCCCCTGGTATACGCGATCCTCGATAGTCACACCCAACTCGCCGTCAGCGCCGTCATATCGGTGCCGCCAAATGACAAGGTTTCACTGCCGATGATGCCGACTTCGCGCGACGTGATCAGGCGCGATTGATCACCCAGAAAATTATGGCGAAACAGATATTTATGTAATTGACGCAAGCCGTTGATGTACACCCAACAGGTGCCCAGGCCATCGGGAAACGCTGTGTCAACATCGGGATCATACACCGCTAACGGGGCGACGCTGGCAGCATAGGCGATGCCTTCCAGGCCACTGGCGAAGGGATTGCCACCGATGATCACTGCCCGCGTGATAGACGGCACGGGTGCGCCCCAGCGACTCGGCAGAAACGCCCGTTCCCGCTCACGCTGGCGCTCTGCCGCGTTGCGTTTAAACGCTCCGTTAGCTCCGCTAATGCCGTACATATTTAGTTCCCGTAGGCCAATCGAGCCAGCGCCCCGGCATCCACGGGCCGGGCTTGCTGTGGCTCTGGTGACATGATTACGTCCACGGTGCGGCGACTGCATGACACCGTGGTTGCCGGGTGCGTGCGGTCCAAATTCCAGGCGCGCACTGCCACCAGGCCATCGACCGTCACTACCGTGCCCTCTGCGGGGCCATAAGGCAGCGTGGCCTCGGTGATCAGCACGCCGGGCGCGGTGGCTGCCTCCAGGCTCAGCACCCCGGCCAGGGTGTAGGTCAGCTCACGAAAGGGGTTCTCGTGCGTCAGGCGGGCCAATCCCAGCAACTGCTCCGGAGTGTCGGGCTTGGTGCCAATCGTGCCTGCAACGGCAAGCTGCGGAGCACTGGCAGAGACGCCGGTCACCGTGTTGAACTGCATGTAGCGCCACTCAATGTCAGGTCGCTGATAGATCACGCTGCGGGCGCGGTCGCTGCGTTGCTCAGATGGATCCCGGCGCCACGACACCCGCCAGGGTAGCGGGTAGAAAAAGCCCAGGGTCACTACCAGATCTTTACCGGCGGCCAGGGCGGTCTTGATGGTCTCGGCATCAGCCGCGTCACGGCCCAGGATCACCACCGGGGCCTTGTCGTCGACGGTGATTTCAACATCCAACAAAGCCCAGCTTTCGCCCCCTGCCCCTGGATTGGTGACGATGCAGGCAAAGGCCCGCTCAAGGGGATCAGCGGGATTGAGGTTTTCACTGGCCGGATCAGTCCACGCTTTGCCCGCTGTGAATGGCAGCACCTTACTAAATCTGATCGCCTGGGCCACGAACGCGCCCAAGGTTTCGAATTCGCCCGTCTCGCCACCAACCCCATGCAGGGCATCGGTGGCCACACTGCGGACGCAGGGCAGGGGCGTGCCGTGGTCTTTATATCCACCACCGGCCCAATCGGGATTCAGCCGGAAACGGCGGTGCACATGGCACAGCTTGCCGTTGCGGGTGTCGGTATCCGCTGCGGTCCATGCCGTCTCGTCGGTGCCGTCGTAATCCTTGATCAATTCCAGGGTGTCATCGCTGCGAATGCCAAAGCTAATCGCATCCCAGCGCCGCGCGGCCTGAATGAAAACCCGATCGGCAACCCGGCCCCAGTCTTCGCCCAGATTCCAACCGCTGAGGTTTTCCATGGCGACCAAGTCAACGGTGCGCTGATTGGTGCTGGCCGGGATCGTCCATCCACCTGCCGTCAGCGTGGCGCGCAAGGGTGAATGCACGCTCACCAATACATCGCGGCCATCGCTGTTCGGGCTGACGGTGCATCCCAGGCCGCGCCCGATCAACTGCCGGATCTGTTCACGCACGCTGCGGCCATCCAGATCGCAGGCCTGGAAATTATTCAGGGCCGTACGCTGTCCGCCCAGAACCCAGGTGCCACCACCGTCGAATTGATCACGCAGGGCGGCAAACAGGGTATCGACGATATGCACCGCACGCCACGGCGTGCCGGGCGTCTGGATCCGGTCGTGTACCTCGGTGGCACCGGGGCCGCCGGCATCGTTGGTGCGATCGCCGCCCGGCCGGTCGTTGAACAACGGCACTTCGCCGGGGTCGACAGTCACGCCCACCTCGCGTTTTTCATACCAACGTTCTAGGTAGGTATCCCACTCGTCGGTCATATCGATGGCGGCAAAAACCGCCGTCACGCGGCCTTGATCTGACCCCACCGCCCGTGATTTTATTTTGCCCACCCAGGCCACGGTATACCCCGTGGGCCGCACCAGATCGTCACCCGTAGGCAACCACACGCGCACGTACAGGCCAGCCACGTCCAGCGGCTCCGCGTCCTCATCATCAATGGGCAACGTCTGCACGAATGCCGCCGTGCCCGGTTGATCGCCAGCCGTTTCCGCCAGTGAGGTGCAGATCAGATCATCCTGCGGCTGCCAGTCGCCATAATCGCGGCAGGTCTCGACGCGGGTCACCACGAACAACTCGCGTGGATCGCCGTCGTCACTGTCTTTCGGCCCAAACTGCCAGGCCGCCGTGACCAGCCATTCTTCACCAGAGCGATAGCGTTGTTTGACCACGCGCACCTGCACGGCCTGCACGCGCACGGCGGCCAGCACCACGCCCGGCAAGGCGATAGACACCCGGCTATCGATCAGCGCCGATGCCAAAGCGCTCAGCGACATGGCGATGGATTCCGACGCCACCAACTTAGTGGTCACCAGCGACCCGCGCGATTCATCCGGCTTGGCCTGCGAAAATAATTTCACCGATCCATCAGCTTGCCCCTCTTCACGCACCGACGTGCCCGCCGATGGCGTCACGGCCCCGGTATGCTGATCCCACAGCGTGTTGCCAATTTGCACGATAACGGTCATAAGCTCATCCCCACACCAGACGCCAGTCGGCAATCAACCAGCACTGGCCCTTGAACACCTTGGCACTCACGACCGTCACCCCGGCCACGCGCACCGGCAACGCTTCGAATCCGCCCGGCAATTCGGCTGCATATCCGGCATAGGGCGAGATCAGCGACGAATAGGTATAGGCCAGCGCGTACGCCGTGGGGAAATCGTCCACGGCTTTTGACGTGCGAATGGTCGACGGCTGCGGCCCGCGCCCGGTAGGCGCCTGCAACGTGCCGTCCCAGGTGTCGAAGGTGTACCCATTGAGCTTGGCCACAGATCACCCGCCGCTCACTGCGGCAAGTGCGGCACGTTGGTTAGCAGCCTGGGTGCCGTACGACCCAGCACCGCCACGGAGCTTACTGGAAATATCCTGCAATAAACCAACCATAAGACCAGCGGAGGCCGCTTGCCGTTCCAGTAAATCCACCTCTTTGGCGTGCAGCGTTGAAATTTCTTTAAGGCTGGTGCCAACTGGATCGGTGACTCTATTCTCGTCGCGCACGCCGTTGTCTTGCGCGGCAATCGTCGCATCCGCGTTGTTCAGCAGCGAGATACCAGCCCGCGCGCCACGATTTCCGGCGCGATCCAAGGTCGAAATGTTTTGTAGATCACTGTTCCGTAACCCTGACGTGATCTGCGGATCACTCAGCGTATCGCCAAATGATCCCAGGCCTCGCCGTGCTAGATCGGCGCGTGATTGATTACCAAAGCCACCGTCAGTACGGGCCTCGGCTGATAAAGCGCGTGCCGCCTCAACGCCTGATCCACCCAAGGTATTGGCGTCACGCACCGCCTGTTCAATTTTCTTGCGAATCTCTGGGCCAAGACCAACTAGCATCCCAGCGATTTCCGCCGCGTCCTGTGGGCCAGCGCCAGTGCGCGCGGCCAGCCCGTCGATACTCGCGATCGACGTGCCCCGCACCAGGGCTTGCTTACCAACCGTGCCCAGCGATTGCGCGGCTGCAATCGCATTACGGCCAAGCTCAATCGTACCCGCCTTGATCGCCGCCGCCCGTTCGTTTTCCAGTGCGACGATGCGCGCCTCTTGCTCAGCACGCCGCTGCCCAACTGCCAGCAACGCCTCGAATCCCACTTTAAGAGCGATGGCAGCACCAGCAGCGGCCAGCAAGGGGCCGCCTGCCGACAGACCGGCACCGATGCCGCTCAGCGCACCGCCTGCAACGCCACCTACGCGACCAAACGCCTGCACGATACGGCCAGCACCGCCCGGCCCAGCCGCGCCATTCGGGCCAGCCACCGCCTCGCGCGTGCTATTCTGCGCTATCCCTAACCGCTTCATCGCCTCGGCAGTCGCCTTGGTCTGGGTCTCTTTCTGCTTGAGCTTCTGAATGCTTTTTTGGATTTCCTGCTCAAAACGAAACTCAGCCTTTGTCGCGCCATCTGCCGCCGCTGTGGCGTCGGTGCCCATCTGCTTGGCCGCTGCACCAACGCCCTTGATGCCTGACGTCGCCTTATCCGACGCCTGACCTACACCAGCCGCGTCGCCCGTGAATTTTACCTTCGCTTCGTTGGCCACGAGATGCCTTCCAGGGTTAACCGAATCCGCCCACCGATCCGCCCAGCGACAGGGCTGGGGCTCGACCGGTTTTGACCCACCACTGTGCCAGTGCCTCTACCTCGGCAGCGGCCAGCAGCGGGTCTTTGATCACCCCGGCGGCGACGGCACAGAGGTAGGGCCGCCGCCGGGCAAGGCTTTTGGGTCAAGCCCCCAGATCGCGTCAACAATCACGCTGACCTCATCGAGATCATAGGGCGCGATGCGACACCAGATATCCCAGGTGAGCACATACGAAAATTGCAAGGCGAGAAACAGTAGGCGCTCAACGTCGATCTCATCGGCATCTGACCAGACATGCTCGCTATCACGTGATCGCTGGCGCAACTCGTGCGCCAGCCGCCCGAATTCGCTCGACGGCGTGCCTCGCTGCGGGCCTAGGCCAAAGCACGGCCCTAGGCCCAGCGGCACGTTGACTGGCCCGACCCGACGCAGACGCACAATCGCGGTCTCGCGTGGCGGGTCTTCACGTGCCAGATCGTACAGCGTCGGCGCGACGGCTGGCGGAAACCAGATCAGACCGTCATCACAGGTAACCTGATCGACGGGATTCCAGCCGCTGTCAGCCATGCCAACCGGCGTGACCATGCAGCCGCCGTTGTCGGGCTGGCTCGCCCGCCAGCGTGGCCACGCGGCTTTCAACCGCGCGAGGCGCGGATCAGCCATGGCCACCAGTGGGCTGGGTGCCGGGATGCGATAGGCCCCTAACACGATCAGGCCGCGCTGGTGATGGTGTAGATATCACCGTCGTCGTTGGCTACGGCGTCAATCGACAGACTGGCGGTTTCACCTGGGTTGTGGCCCGCGCCCGCGTCAACGTCTTTGACCACGCACACCGGGAAGTCGACGGTGAGATCTTCACCGTCCACGGCCCCGCGTCCGTTTTTCACCTGTTCGATATCGAAGGTCAGTGCGCCCGCACCCAACGCAATCGCGGTGATGTCAGATTGCGCGAGGCTGGTGATCGCCACGCGGCCCTTGATCTTGCCTAAGGGGATTTCCTGTACCAGTTCGCTGGCGTCGCTGACCAAATCGGTTACTTCCCCGCCCTGGCCAAAGCGGATCGACTGCACACCTTTGATTTGCTGGGCAGATCCACCATCGGGAGTCCAATACAGCGTGTCTTTTTTGTAGCGAAAATGTTTAGCAGCCATGGGATGATTCCTTGATTAATAACGCGCACGATAGCGGGCCTGGGCCTGCGCGTGGCGATACCGGGTGGAGCGGAGGTAGGTTTGCGATGGGCCGCCCGTCGGGGCAGATCCGCCCGCCTGCCGACGCCAGCGGTTGTGGGTGCGCTGCGTGCGTGCGGCCACGGCGGCCGCGTTGGCGGGGCGGGCGTCGGTAATGCTGCTACGGCGGGCCTTGGCGTCTTCCAGGTGGTCGTTGCGATCACCACGCAGAGCGCGGGCACGACGGGCGGAAATACCCGTCAGGCTCGATGAGGCACCGGCCAGTGTCAATTTCTTTGACTTGCCGCCCGTGCTGGATGTCTGGCCCAGGATCTCGGTCAGCACCTTGCCTGCTTCCTCGGCAAAGCCGCCCATTTCGCTGTCGATCACTTGACTGAGCGTTTCCACCACGATGGGCGCACGGGGGCCGGGCAGTGGCATTTTAATTTCAGCGGTGGGCGCACCTGCCGAACCAGCCACGGCGATGCGCGCACGGGTCAACACACTGACGCGCGTCTCACCCGTCCACACCAACGGCTCAGGCACGCCGAAATCTTTCTTGCGCTTGATATGACCCGAGCGCAGGAAATAGCCCAGCCTGGCCGTGGCGTAGCGGGTGAAGCGCAAGTGCGCGTAGTCGCCAAAAAAGCGCGCGGCACCGGCCTGCATGGCGGCCTGTTCAGCGCCCTTGCGTTCGCCTTTCGACAAGCGTTTCAGGATCGGCTCATGGCCTTCCAGAATCGCGCCCAGACGTGGCAGCAGGCTACCCATCGTAGCACTCTACCGAGCCGTTCAGTACGTTGCCCATATCGCCCGCGCCATCGCCGGTCTCTTCGTCGCGCACCACCACATCAGACGCGCACGCGGTCAGCTCAAAGTCCAGACCGCCGTTGTCGTGCATCTCCCACAATTCGTTGGCTGCCTCACTGAGATTATGCGAGGCCAGGAAATCCTCTTCCGCCAGATCCGCGTCGTCAGGTTTTGGAATCCAAAAATCAGCGGAAAAATCAAAGGAATAACGACGCAGACCACTAGCGATATTATCACTGCCGCGCGGGGTGATGGTGATCAAGCCATAGGCCGGTGGTAAAGCCTCACCGGCATCACTGATAAACAACATCGCCAACGCCGCCGCCTCGGGGTCTGCGTCATCGCTCACGCCAAACAGTTCCTGGATCGTCTCACACTGTGACAGCGCCGTGCGGATGTTATCCGCAGCCAGCGCTGCTAAACCGGTGAGGACCACAGGCATGGCTTATTCGTTACGGCCAAAGGTGTTGGCCTTGACTGCCTGCACCGTCACGGTGGTGATCGCTGAAATTTCCAGAGTCACCTTGTCGTCGGCGTCGTTGTAGACCGATGGCTTGAACGGCCCCAGGATACGGGTCGCACCGGCGGCGATCGTCACCACCTGGTCTTCCACGGTCAGGTCGTCTTGGCCGTCGTCGACCTCGATCTGGCTGACGATCGTGGCAGTGATGCCGCCGCCGCTGCCGTTTTGCACCAACACCAACTCCTTACCGGTATTAGTAAAGGTCTGCGTCAGGGCGGCGGCGGTCGGCAACGCGCCCGACACCAGCACCCCCGCCGAACTGAGGTTGGTCGCCGTGGGCAGATCGGCCCACTGGATCAGGGCGAGGAGGAAGAACAGGATAATCAGGGTGGTAAGCATGGTGTTCCTTGAATTGATAGGGATGGGAAAATCAACGGCTAACGCTCACGGGCCGACCCGCCGCAAGGCGTCAATCTTGGCAGATATGCTCTCGACGCCTTTTTTGATCTCATCCAACGTGCGTTGGGTATTGGCAGCGTCGGCTTCCAGGCGAATCACGCGATCACGCAAATCAGCTTGTGCCGACGCTAACTGCCCGGCGCGGGCCTCGCCATCGGCTTTGGCCATCGCCGTATCGGCCACAGCCTTGGTGGCCTGGGATTCAGCGGCACCGATGCGCGACAGGGCGGCATCACGAAAGAAAGCGACCACCACCAACAACAGGACACCAACCACTGCGATAGGCACGGTGATACCAGAGAGCTTGCCGCCCTTGGTCATGGTAATCGCTGGTGCGGTGTCGGTGTCGGCCATGGCTTAGCCCTTCGCTTCCAGCGCCGCCACCAACGGCTCTAGCGTCGTATACACGCCCGCTGCCTTCTGTCGCGCCTTGGCAGCGTCAAGAATCGGCTCAGCTTTTTCACCAGCGGCGTTGACCAGCTCATTTGTCACCGCGATCTGATGGTCCAGCGCCGCACTGCGGGCCTCAATTTCAGCATCCCGCGCCTTGAGCCGCTTGGTCGCCATCGTGTCCCATAGGCCCCTGATCGCAGCCTCAGCGACTCCCGCCACCACTGGACCAACGCCAGGGATTCCGACGGTGCCGACCTGCGCGCCTTTGATGGCGATGGGTAGAAGCAGCGTTCCAATCACATACCACAGCGGTGAGGTGCCGCCCTCTCCCAGCTTAGCGGCCTCGGCTTTGATATCCTGCGCCAGCTTCTCGACTTCGGGCAGCTTTGCGGCGAACTTGTCCAGGGCCTCTTGAGTCTGTGGAATGGCGGCCAACGCCTCGGCTTTGATCTGCTCTAATGACGCGACAATAGCACGGGCGGCATCACTTTGACTCGACTCGGCTAACGCACGCGCCTGGGCAATGCGCTCGTCTTGTGCCGCGATGAACGCATGAGCCTCGGCCAGTTTCTGTTGCAGTGTGGCGACGATTCCGCGCACCTGGAGGACCATGTCCTCAGCAGCAGCGACGCGGACTTGTACTGCGGCGTTTTCAACTGGACGGTTGAGGGATTCGCATCCAGCCATCAACATCAGACACGCGAAAAACGGGAGGATATATTTCATGGCTTGCTCGCTTCTGGTTTCGGTGGATCGACCGGCGCAGGCGCGGGAGGACTGGCCAACTTCGCCAACGTCTGCAGCGCCGCTAAAACCGCCTGACTATCCGCCATCTTGAGCGGCACTTGCGCACAGATCTGCGCGACAATTTGCACGGCGTCGGCTGGCTTGGCCGGGTCGAGTGGGCGTGTTTCCTCAGCGACGACGCACGCGCATAGGATCAACAGCAGGATATAACGCATCAGAACCTCCAGCAAAAACATAGGGACAGCACAGCGCCCCCGGTGGTGGTGGCAACGAAATCATCAGCTTCAACGCAGTGATTGAGCGGGTCTTTGCTGTCGGCGTATTCCTTAGCCGCGCCGACGACAGCGGCGGCGACCGTTCCAACAGCGGCGCGCACGTACCACGGCGCGTCGGGCGCGAACATGTCCAGGGTGAGGATGGCGATCCCGGCAGAGGCAGCGCCAAGGACAAAGTGTCCGCGTTTATCCTTCTCGGAATAATCAACGCCAAGGATTTCGACGGCATGAGTAGCTGCGAGGATAGAGAGCATCAGCAAGGCGCGGATCATGACGACGCGCCTTTGACGATAGTGAAGTTAAACACAGGTTGCTCGACCGTTGTTCCGCCGGTTGTACGAAACGTAACGTTAAATGTGCCAGCGGTAACGGCGGTAACGTGAATCTCGTAAAGATCGGTTCCGGATTTTTGCACTACCTTCGGCGTATCGTTCGCCCCACATGCGCTATTCGTCACAATAAACGTCTGATAGGTCGCGCTGCCCGCCGCTGATACCAGTGTAATTGCGCCACTGACTTTATTCAGTGTTACGCCGGTAACGCGGCTGGTGATCTGCGTCACCGTGCCGCCTGCACCGGTACCGTAGCCAATGCCGCCGAGCGGAGACAACGCCAATACCTGACCAAGAGCGTCAATCGATAGGCGGTCTGTCGGTGCTGCGGCACCATCCGCAGAAGTCGAGAACCACATCTTTCCAGGCATGTCCCCCGCGCCGGGAGTACCGTCAACGGTCACGGTGATAGACGCTGCTCGCCGCATCTGCACGCCGTCGTCGCCGTTCCAATCAATCGCGCCGAGACGATCCGAAGCACTGACGATGCCAAACGTGCCGACCGTTGCGGACCGGGACTTGCCGAGAATAAATGTTGGTGCGCCAGCCGATGCCGCCCACCGTGTTAGTGATGCTGTACCGCCGGAGGTGCCATTGATTTGCACGGTCGGAGTGCCAAGACCGCCATTGATGTCTGCCTGAACACTCGTGGCCGACGCTCCAAAAATCGTGGAGCCGGTGCCGAGGTAGTTGGCGTCTGCGGTGGCGTTATAAAACCCCCACGTCCCCGTGCCGGTCAATACTCCCGACCCTCCGTAATAGTAACCAAAATTCGCAGTTCCGCCGTAAGTCAGCGTCCTGGTCTGGAACCCAGCCCAGCGCGTCGCAGAAGAACCAGCACCTATAGCGGGTGCGCCAATGTTGGCCGAAAAAGCAACAAGGTCAGCAGTGGTAAACGCAGCCGCAGCGAGGTTGACATCGGTATAATTACCGACGACGCGAGTTGTTGCGCCAGACTGGCCGGTAAATTGGTTGAGAATACCGTACTGACTCGTGCCCGTGGTTAATACAAACGCGGTAGAGATTACCAAAGGTGAGGCAGCAGACCCAGAAGAACCGATACCAACGCGAGCAGAATGGGTTGTTATTCCGTTAACCACGAAGACGCCAGTCCCAAAGCTACAGCTGGTCACGCCGGTTTGGGTGATGTTGCCGCTGGTGGTTAGGGGGCGGACGAGGGTGATCGGACCGCCTGCGACGCGAGTAACAGTGATAGGAAAATCAATTGCTGTCCCCGCATCGTTTGATGCTTCAAGGAACCACTGTGATCCGGCGTCAGCGCCTGTTTCAGCGGCGGCACCACCACCCCAGCGCCAGCGACGAACACCAGCAGTACTTATTTGATGTGAGCGTGTCCCTACAGCAGTGTCGATTAGGAAATTTGCGCCTGCTACAGCACCGTCTCCGATTGTTAGGGTGGTGGCCGCGTATTTGAACGCGGCGCTATTAGTGAGCAGGCCGCCAGTGGTGAACCATGCCACCTGACCACTAGTGCCTGCAACCGCCGACCCCGCCACCACCATATCCGCATCCAGGGCCGTCCACGTCCGCGTCGTGCCGGTCGTGACGCCTGAGACCTGCCAGGCGAGCTTCTTGGTCGCGTCGATGTCATCGACCAGTCGGAAGGTACTGTCGACCGCGCTGGTGGCGACGATGGTCGGCGAGGTGATCAGGCCATAGGTCACCAGGGCCGTAGCTACGTCGCCGGTTTGCCGCACGACTGGGGTGGCGCCGTACCATGCTTGTTTTTGCGCGGTGGTCAGGCCCCAGGTGGTGCCGGTCGTGGTGCCCAGGATGACCTTGGCGGCGTCGCGGAATTGATAGGCGTCACCGGAGGCGAGCGGGGCGAGTTGACCGGTGGACGAAACAACCACCAATGGACGGGGCGTATCGACGCACCAGCCAACGGCGGCGAACAGCAACAACGGCAAACAGGTGAGAAAACGGCGCATAGATATCCTTTACGGTGCGTACAATTCAGTGGCGGCGACGATGATCGAAGGACTGAAATGGTAGACGTCAGTCTCGGTCCAATAGCCGGTGATCTTGATCCAGCGATCACCATCAGTGTAGTCGGGCGGCGTGGCCGTGGTTTTACCGGCGACTTTGTCGATATAGCCCAGGGCATTGGGCGTGCCGACCGTGGGAAAGTTGGGCACGTCAACCGGGCCGCGTACAAATAACCCGCGTGCGCCATCGGCGACACCACCAGAGGCGACGCACATGACGCGGCACTCGGCAGGTACCTGGCTGGTACTGATGCCCAGGCGCACGGTGCCATCGGCCAGCAGGTAGCCGATGTCACCATACACGAACGCCACGCCACCCGAGACGGTGAAGGGCCGGGCGTTGAGCTGCAGCGCGGTGCGAAGTTTTGCGCGCCCGACCATCATGGCGACGGCGTTTCTTTGCGCTTGATCACGAATCGCCCGGCGCGCAGGGTGCGGGTCAAGGTGTCGTCGTTGGGGTCGGCATCGAGCGACCAATAACGGGTGACGCTGGCGACACCCGCCGCCAATTCGTTATAAGCCGAACAGTCTTCGGGCAGCTCGACCTCAACATAACCATCGACGCCGCCGGTGATGTCGGTGGTCTGGTCATAGGGCAGGCTACTGACGACGGCGGTTTGCGCGAGATTCTGAATGGAAAAGCGCCAGGAATTATAGCCGGAAACATCGAGCAACGCGCCGTTTTCATCATAGATCGGAATCCGCAGCGTGCGCGCATCGCCCTTGAAGACCTCAATAGTGAAGGGTGCATCTTTACCAACGTTGCTGGCCAGGGTGATCGATGGCGGACGGGCCGCGATCACGGCGACGTCGTCAATCGTGAACGCGGTGATATCACCCTCAAACACATCCGGATCACAGGTGCCATCGGCGGGATCAACCAAGGCCGGATCGATACGCAGGCGGCCCACGACTTCGGGCATGGTGATGGTCGCGACGTAATACCCGTCACCGACCTCGACAAAATCCGCGATCACCAGCACCTCTACCGCATCGTCAAGGACGGCGGGAAAGGCGAAGTCAGCTTCAACTAATGATTCAACGCCCGTGCCATCGGCATCGTACACGAACAATTGCAATGGATACGGTTCGCCAGCTTTGGCCATGTCAGCCTCGCGCCGGACGTTTTGCGCCACCACTGGCGGCAATGGTGTGATTGGTGCGTTCGCTCAGGCACAGGCACCGCCATTCGGCATCGCTGGTGGGCTCGGCATCGGCGGTCAATGTCCAGTCGCCCAACCACGGC
>JBKJQX010000013.1:0-71709 GCA_046594875.1 Vicinamibacterales bacterium | reverse complement strand
GTCAGCATGTCCTGCACCGGCGCGACACTGACGCCAGTGTGCGGACGGCCAAAGACCACGCGGTCGTAGATCCGGCGCGAGGCGCCACCACCGGGGCGGCGTCCATCCGGCATCGCGACGAAGAGATCGACCAAACCGTTCCTTCCCGGAGCGGTCGCGCCTGGGATGGTCGCGCCGGCCGGCAGGACGCCGACGATCTCCACTGTGCGCGATTCCCGCACCGCGCTAACGCTGATCAGCCGACCGACGATGGATGGGTCGGCCCCGAGCGCACGCCGCCACAAGCGGTCGGTGATCATGGCGCGCGGCACGCTGGCGGTCGCGTCGGCGTCTGCCGGCTCAAAGCCCCGGCCCTGCGCGGGCCTGACGCCGAGCACATCAAACAGGTTCGTCGTGGCGTGAGCGGCGATGACCGTGGTCGGAGCATCGCCATGCTTCAGAAACCAGAGCGCCGTGAGCTCGACACCGGCGATATCCATCGTGCCCTTCAGCGCCGCCTGCA
Organism: Vicinamibacterales bacterium; assembly: GCA_046594875.1. Lineage (GTDB taxonomy): Bacteria > Acidobacteriota > Vicinamibacteria > Vicinamibacterales > SCN-69-37 > SYFT01. The sequence continues at coordinate 71,207 of JBKJQX010000013.1, read as the reverse complement.
GGTCCAGGTACTCGTCGGCCGACGTGTTGCCCATGCGGCCATCTTGGCTGGGCGCGGTCCAGCCTACCGAAACGAGCCGATCGGGTTCGGTGAAGGGCGGACGCTCAATCCACAGGCCATACGCGATTGACCAGGTCGCAGTGGAGACCGCCACCGCCACGGCGAGCACCGTGACCATCCACGTGGCCTGCAACCGATGTCTCAGCCAGAATCCCAGTGCCTGTCGCATGCGCAGCCCTCCCTGGGGCATTTGACACCGAAATCGAGGGGCTGGAACAGGAAGTCGAACCGGCGTCGGATTTCACCATGAAGGACATGAAGCTCCATGGTGAAAAAAAGCTAGTGGGAACTTTGGTTCCCATTGGAGGGGCCGTGGGTACGCGGGTACCCAGTCTTCTGCGGTGCAGAGACAGCACTGCGCCTCGCAGAGCCAGCGACCTTACTGTCCGAAACTGGCACAGGCGTTGCTGCCGCTGACGGGCGGAGGCAACACATGCGTCAGCATCGGCAAATCCACCTGTGGATCTCAGAGAGCGACTATCTGCTGCTGCACGAGCAGGCGGCCGAAGAGCAGGACTCGGTCTCGGCCATTCTCCGCCGGCTCATCCGGAACGAGCGCCATCGTCTACGCGACGAGGGTCAACGCGGTCCGAGCCAGCCTTGCGTGGTGGACACCGACGAGTTCACGTCCCAGATGGCGGCGCGTTCGGGATGAACGTCCGATGTCCCGCCCGGAAGATGGTGAGCGAATTTCTGACTGGGGACGCTAGAATGGCGGCATGCTCTTCACGCTGATCCTGTCCCTTGCCGCCGCTGGTGTGCCTGCCACGTTGACGTTCACGGCGCCACCGGCGTGGACGCCCAAGGCCGTGACGTCGATGATGCGCGTGGGCGAATTCGTGCTGCCGCGCGCTGAAGGCGACGCTGAAGATGCCTCGCTTGTGATCTATTTTTTCGGCGGCACGGGTGGGACGGTGCAGGCGAACCTCGACCGGTGGTTCGGCCAGATCGCGCAGCCCGACGGCCGGCAAACGAAAGACGTTGCGGCCACGTCAGCCCGCCGCATCAACGGCTTGTCCGTGACGCTGTTCGACGCGCGGGGCACCTACGTGGCCGAGGTCACACCCGGCTCACCGGAACGTTTCAACAAACCGGACTACCGCATGCGCGCCGCCGTGATTCAAACCACGGGGGGGCCGTACTTCATCAAACTCGTGGGGCCGATCAAGACCATCGCGCGCTGGGACACGGAATACGAAAGCTTCCTGCAGACGCTCAACTACAAGTAGTCCAGGGTCCAGAGTCCAGGGTCCAGGGTCCTAAACAAGGCTCCAGTCGGAGTGGGGACGCTTGTTCTCGATAATCCACCCGTAGAGGAGCCCGCGGTACGTCTGCCATCGCATCTGCTTGCGCGCGTAGAAGGGGCCGAGCGCGCGCTGCAGCGCCGGCAGGTGGTAAAACGGCACGCCGGGAAAATAGTGGTGCTCGAGGTGCAGGTTTGAGGTGAGGAACGCGAAGTTCCAGAACCAGTGGCTGCGCAGCAGGGTGCCCCACTTTGCCGGGTCGTTCGGGTCAATGTCGTAGTGCTGCCCGAGCCGGTTGAGCGTGAACGCGATCGGGAAAATAAAAAACACCGGGAACGCGTGCGCCCGGAACGCCGCTGCCCCACCCCACGCCCACCAGATCCCCGCCAGCACACCAAGGTGAAAGAGGATGGAGATGCGCCGTTCCCAGGCAATCGTCTTCTGCAGCTCGGCCGGATACGTGGACGACTCGAGGCGCGCCGCACGGAAGTAGATTGGAAACAGCGCCGGCGTGGCGTACAGCGCCTTGTACCACCGCGCGTTCCGCTTGGGTGACAGGTAATGCCGCTTCGGGTCGTCGTCATTCGAACCGAGTTCCGCGTGGTGGTCCAGATGCCAGCGCGTGAACTGGCTCGGCGCGATGCCGCTGGGTACGGCGTACAGGAAGCCGAGCGCCCGGTCGGCCAGGGCGTGGCGCTTCTGGAACACGTTGTGATGCAGCACCTCGTGCAGCAGGACGGTGAAATTAAACACCGTGAACCCCTGCACCACTGCCACCGGCAGCCAGATCAGCGGATCGTCAAACCGGACCAAGGCCCACGTGGCCGCGCCCAGGATCAGGAACTGACGCACCGCCACCACGAAATGACGCCACGGCTGTTTCGTGTGGAACTCGCGCATCTGCTCGCGCGAAATGGCTTTTCCAAGTTCGGCTCGGAGAGCCGTGGCATGGGTGCTGTAGTAATGCGTCTTAGACACGGCTCACCAAAGTCCGTGGGTCCGTATGTCCGTCATTTCTTGAGGCCAAACCCCGTAATCATGACTTCCAACTGGTGGTTCACGCGCATGCCGACGATGCCGTCGGTGGTGCCACCCAGGTCGGCCTTGGCGGCCGTGTGCACCACGGTACCGTTGACGACGAAGTCCACCTTGTCACCAATCACGCGCACTTCGAGCGCGTTCACCGACGTCCCGTCAGCGCCCGGCGTCTTCACAGCCGGATTCGCCGTCCGCGGGACCACGGCCACGGGGCGCGGCGCATCGGGCGTGCGGCGGCTGACCATGAACGTGCCGTTCTGCCCGACCAGAAAATACAGGTACGCCTGCTTATCGTTGTCGAGATTGCTGCCGCCCAGGACCAGGCCGTAGTAGTTCACATGGCCGCTCGGCTTGAGCAACTGGAACGACGCGTTGAGCGTGTAATTTCCTGACGACGTGTTCGCCGGATTCCAGTACACCGCAGCCGCGGGGTTAATCGCATGAAACCCGCCACCCATGGCCATGAACTTAATCTCGCCCGCACCATCCGGGTCCGACGCGCTGGTGCTCCGATCGGCCCGCACCATCCACCCCTTGGCGGACTGCGCCGACACTTGCACCGCTGCTGCCACCAACACCACCGCCGCGCACACCGCCACCATTGTTCGCTTCATGACACCCATCTCCTTGAGTCGGCTACCGCGCCGGGAATGAACCTGTTTCGATGATACTACGCGGCCTTCTGGAGACGGCGCCCAAGCCGGGTCAGCAATACCCCAGACAGCACCGCCGCGGCGCCGATCAGTTTGTTCCAGGTCAGCGCCTCACCCAGCCAGACCGCGGCAACGGCCATGGCGACGACCGGGACGCCGTTGGAGTAGATGGAGGTGCGCGCGGGGCCGAGACGTTGCACGCCCATGTACCAGATGACGTAGGCGAGGTTCAGCGCCAGAAGCGCCGACAGCACGAGCGCCGTCAGCGTCCAGGCGCTCACGTCCATCCACGGCACCCGCAGGATCTGGGGCAGTGCCATCGCCACATACGGAATACCTCCGTACACCATCGTCATTCCCGTGACGTAGAGGGGCGAGTGGCGTTTGATGAGGGACGCCGCCCCAAGCGTGAACGTCACCCAGCACGCGACCGAACACATGACCAGCAGGTCGCCGCGCAGGGACGCACCACCGAACGACGCGCCGTGGCCGACCACGAAGTAGAGGCCCAGCGCCGACACGGCTGCGCCCATCCAGTGGAGGCGGCTGATCTGTTCGCGGCCGAGTAACGCGGACACCACGGCGAGGACGGCCGGTGTGGACCCGACGATCAGCGCGGCGTTTGACGCGCTGCTGAGCGCGACGCCGCCCACAAAAAAGAACTGATAGCCGAAGTGGCCGACCAGGCCGAGCCAGACCAGATCGATGCGGTCGCGCCGGGTGAGCGGGTGCGCGGTGTGGAAGACCGATGAGATGGGGTTGCCGCGCTGGGCGGTCCGTCGGGCAGCGGCGATTGCCGCAAGGAAGACGACCGACGCAATCACCAGCCGCAGCGCGTTAAACGGCTGCGGCGGCACTTCCTCGAACGCGCGCTTGATGACACTGAAATTGGCGCCCCAGATGAGGACCATGAGGGCGAGCAATAGATCAAGAAAGGGGACGGGTGTCGATCTGTGGAAAACTCCAGGAACGCCGCTACCCATGTTCCTGGAGTTTCCCACAGATCGACACCCGTCCCCCTATGGTGATCCAGGAACGCCGCTACCCATGTTCCTGGAGTTTTCCACAGATCGACACCCGTCCCCCGGGGCCTACTGCACTTGCTTGAACTGTCCGATCGCCTCGTTGATCAGCGCTTCGTTGTCGCCGGCCGAGATGTTGCGCCGCAGGAGTTTGGTCGCAATGGCCAACGACAACTCGACGGCCTCGGTGCGAATCTGCGCCACGGCGCGCGCGGTCTCGAGCTTGATTTCCTTGTCGGCGTTCTTGACGATCATCGCCGCCTCGTCGCGAGCCTTGGCACGCATCTCTTCGCCAAAGCGGTCGGCATCAGCCCGGCTGCGCGTCACGATCCCGGACGCTTCGGTGCGGGCGAGCGCCAGCAGACGCGCCGACTCCACCTGCACCTGCTGCAGTTCGGCGGTCGCACGTTTGGCATCCTCGACCGACTTCTCGATCGTGGCGCGGCGCTCGTCGAGCGCCTTGAGCAACGGCTTCCAGGCGTACTTGGTCAACAGGGCCAGCAGCGCCAGAAACGTGAGAATGGTCCAGAAAAACAGTCCAGGATTGACCTGAACCAGCGGATTATCCACGAGCTTTTATCCTTTCAAACGCGTCGGGCGCGTCGCCTTGCGACGACGCGCGGGATCCGACGTGAGTTACTTCAGGAACACAACGACCAAGCCGAAGACGAGCGCGATGATCGTGGCGCCTTCGAGCAGGAACAGGGGCAGGTTCGCCGCTGCGGTGATCTGCGCCGCTGCGCTGGGCTGCCGCGCCACGCCTTCAGCGGCCGCTGCTGCGAGCCGGCCGATGCCGATGCCGGCACCGATCACGGTGAGGCCGAATCCAATGGCCGCGCCCATGTAATGCCAGGTGGGTTTCATGATTGCGGCGACGTCGGCGGTAAGAGCTTGTTCCATGATGCGTGTCCTTCTCCTGAGGGTCTGACTGACTGTGTGAGGTTTAGTGGTGCGCGTGAATTGCCATGCCGATAAACACGGCAGACAGAAGAGTGAAAACGTAAGCCTGCACGAGAATGACGATGATCTCGAGGCCCGAAATGGCGACGGCCAGCGGCAGCGAAAACCCGAAGCCGATGCCCATCCCCGCCATGGAGCTGGCGAACAACTCCGTGAAGATGAAGACAAACGACAGGATCGCCAGAATGGCGATATGGCCGCCCGCCATGTTCGCGGCCAGTCGCATCGTGAGCGCAAACGGCCGCACGAGCATGCCGATGAACTCCAGTGGAATCAGCAGGAAGTAGACCGGCGTGGCCAGCCCCTTGGGCACCAGGTTGATCCAGTGTTGCACGAAGCCATGCGCCCGGCTGCCCGCGATGATGATGGCAAAAAACGTGATAACCGCCAGACCAGCGGTGACGTTGAAGTTGGCTGTGGCGGTTGAGCCGCCGTGCAGCAAGCCCTGGAAGAACGAGTCGGGGGCAGTGTGCAGCACGTAATGGTCGAGCAACGCGAGTGTGTCGAAAATCGGGACCATGCCGATGACGTTCGCGGTCAGGATGAAGAAGAAGAACGTCAGCAGCAGCGGCGTCCAGGCGGTCAGCCACTTCTTGCCCAGGTTCGGCGCAGCGATGGAGTCACGCACAAACTCGACGATGAATTCGAGGGCGTTCATGCCACCGGTGGGCACGCGGTCAGTCTGCTTGAGGTAACGGCGTACCAGCCAGGTGATGGTCAGGAAGGTGATTGCCGCCACCATCCACACCATGAACACGTGCTTGGTCACGGAAAAATCGACACCGAAGTACGGGCCGATGTGAATCAGCGGATGTTCGGAGTTGTCGGCGACGTGGCCAATGATGGTTTCGCCCGCATTGAACTTCCCGGCTGCGGCATGGGCCTCCTGAGGCGCCGCGTGAGCTTGTTCGATCATCGTCGTTACTAACCCAACTTCCATCACAACCCTGAGCGGCGCGCCCCGGTGCCCAACACCGGCGCCATCAGCCGCCGCAGACAATACGCCTCGGCCAGGTGCGTGACCAGAAAGGTCACGGTGAGGCTGGTCACAAACGGCACGGGCCGCACATCCCACCCCTTGAACATGACCACCACGTACCCCACGAAGAACACGGCCTTTGCGGCAAAGGCCCTCAACATCCAGGGCAGCAATGCCACGTGATCCCGGCTCCACGTCCGCGTGGTCATCGTCCAGGAGGCGCCGGCCACCGCGACGGGGCCCGCCACTCCCAGAAACACGGCCTCACCACCGCGGCCGTACCCGAACCACAACGCCCCCAGTCCCACCGAGAGCGCCGCGCCGATGACCCACCACAATGCATTCATCGGGTGGACTTCACGAGCGCGTAAAACCCGACAACAATCCCCAGGGCCAAACCCGAGAGGAACAGCCACGGCGACGTCTGCAGCCACCGGTCTGCGGCGTATCCGAGACCACCCAGCAGCAGGATTCCACCCGTGAGGGTGTAACTGGCGCTGGCCGCCGGGCCCGCCCGTTGCACGTTCTCCTGGAAGGCCCGCATCGAACGCTCAAACGACCTCAGCGTGTCGAAACGGGGCTTCTTGCCGCCCGGTCGAGGCATTTCCTGCATTCTGCGCCTCCCGACCCCCCGGCACGCACCGCGCCCCGGGTGGCAAACAGCCAATCGTAACAGGCGGAGCTCAGTACTGGGAAGGGGGCAGGCTACCACCCCTGCGACGGACCGTCGGGCACTATACCATGGCTTGTGAACAAGTTCACGAGCGGCAGCCGATATACTGCGGTGATGACACAGTTCTCCCTCGTACGGCGTCCCCTGGCGGTCGCGGCTTTGTGCGTCAGCGGGGCCGTTGTCGCTGCCACCTCCGGAACCGCCCTTCCGGCACAACGGACGCCCAACCAGCAACGTGCGGTCATTTCCGTGGTGGACAAGAAGGGCGCCCCCGTGGCCACCCTGGCTACGACGGACCTGACGGTCCGGGAAGACGGCATCGCGCGCGAGGTGCTCAAGGTTGAGCCGGCGACCGACGCCATGGAAATCGCCGTGCTCGTGGACACGAGCACGATCACGTCCAGCGCGATTACTGATTTGCGCAATTCGATCAAGGCGTTTGCGGCGGCCATCTGGGCCAGGAGCCCCGACACCCAGATTGCCCTCTACACGTTCGGCGAGCGGCCCACCCTCGAGGCCGATTTTTCCTCGAGCGCGGTGAATCTGAACCGCCGGGCGGACCGCCTGTTTGCCGCGTCGGGATCGGGCGCGTACTTCATCGACGCCGTCATCGAAGCGGCCGGCGTGCTCAAGAAGCGCGCCGGCGCCCGGCCGGTCATCGTAGCCTACGTGGACGAAAACGGCCCGGAGTTCAGCAACCGGCGCAACGACCATGCGTTTGATGCGCTCTCCGCGGCGCGCGCGTCGCTGTGGACGGTGTCACGCCAGGGGTTTGGCAGCAGCACCTCGACGCCGGAAAACCGTGAGCGGGGCATCGTCATCGGCGACGTGACGACAAAAACCGGCGGGCGCGGCTCAACGGTATTTGACGGATCGGCGGTCAAGGGCCGATTTGCCGATGTGGCCACGCAGTTGCTGGCGCAGTTCGTGGTGACGTACGGCCGACCCGAGACGCTGGTGCCGCCCGACAAGCTGGAGATCAAGGTCACCAACAACGACCTGCGGCTGGCCGCGCCGCGGTGGACCACTCGATGATGCGTGTGGTGGCGCTGGGCGCTGCCCTGGCGCTTTTGTCCGGGACGACCGCCCCGGATGCGCAGGTGTTCCGCGTCGGCACCGACGTGGTGTCGCTCAACGTCACGGTGACCGAAGGGGAAGTGTTGATCCCCGGCCTGGAGCAGACGCTGTTTTCGGTCTACGAAGATGGCGTGCAGCAGGACATCACGTATTTTTCCCGAACGCCGCAGCCCATCGCGCTTTCGCTGCTGATCGACACCAGCACGAGCATGGAGTTCAAACTCGGGGTCGCGCAGGAGGCGGCCATCGGATTTGCCCGTCGGCTCAATCCGACCGACGCGGCGCAGATCATCGACTTCGACAGCCGCCACGAGATTCTGCAGACGTTCACGGCCGATCCCGCCCTGCTTGAACAGGCGATCCGCAAGACGCGGGTCGGCGGGTCCACGTCGCTCTACAACGCCATCTACGTGGCGCTCAGTGAGTTGAAACGCGTACGCGCGGCGACGCCGGATCAGGTGCGACGCCAGGCGATTGTCGTCTTGTCGGACGGCGAGGACACCTCGAGCCTGATTGCCTACGAAGATGTGCTCGAATCGGCCAAACGATCCGAGGTCGCGGTGTATGCCATCGGCCTGCGCTCCAAGACCGACCGCCCGACACGGGGATTCAACGAGGCGGAGTTCGTGTTGCGAACGCTCTCGCAGGAAACCGGCGGCCGCCCGTTTTTCGTCGAAGATGTCGCGCAGTTGCCCGGCATCTATCAACAGATTGCGGATGAACTGGCGAACCAGTACTCGATCGGCTACACCTCGAAGAATCCCAAACGCGATGGCGCATGGCGAGCCATCGTCGTCAAAGTACAGCGCCCGAACACGGCCGCCCGCACCAAACGGGGCTACTTCGCACCCGTGCCACCCAAACCGCCACGCCTCGATTTCGCGAAATGAACACCAACCAGCCCACCACACGAGGACGAGTCATTTTCATCGGCGCAGGCCCCGGCGACCCGGGCCTGTTGACCACACGGGGACGACAGGTGCTGGCCGACGCCGATGTCGTGGTCTACGACCGCGCCGTGGCGCCGCTCGTGCGCCTCGCGCGGCCTGACGCTGAACGCATTGAAGTGGGCGCGCCGGCTGAAGGGGCGATGGCCCAGGACGCCATTGCAATGCTCATCGCCGACAAGGCGCGCGAGGGCCTGCTTGTGGCCCGCCTCAAGTGGGGCGACCCGTTCCTGTTCGGCAGCGGCGCCAAGGAAGCGCTCTTCCTGCACGAGCAGGGACTGAGTTTCGAAGTGGTGCCGGGCGTACCGGTGGCCTTCGGCAGTGCGTACGCCGGCGTGCCGCTCTCCTACCCGGGCGGTCACGACGCGTTGACTCTGCTTCGGGGCCACGAGGCCACGCGGGAAGACGCGCCCGACGTGCACTGGCGCGCGCTCGCTTCGCTTGAGGGCACCATCGCGGCGTACGCGAGTGCACCGCAGGCGGCGGCGATCCTCCGCAAACTCGTCGCGGCCGGACGACCCGCCACACACATGGCCGCGCTCATCTACGACGCCACGCTGGTCTCGCAACGCGCGGTGACGGACACACTTGCCGGTCTCATCGCGCAGCTCGACGCGGATCCCGACGCGGCGTCAGGCCTGCTCATCGTCGGCGAGGTGGCGGGATTGCGCGCCCACCTCCGATGGTTTGATGAGCGCCCCCTCTTTGGCCGGCGCATCGTCGTGACGCGCTCACACGAACGGGCGCGTGACCTGTCGGATCGCCTGGAGGGCCTGGGCGCTCAGGCGATTGAAGCACCCACGTTTCGCCTGCTGCCTGCCGAGGATCCTGAGGCGATCGAACGCGCGGTGGCGTCTGTGCAGCAGTACCAGTGGGTGGTGTGCGAATCTGCGAACTCGGCCCATCGGTTCCTGAAGGCCGTACTCTCGGGCACACGCGACCTGCGCGCACTCGGCGGTGTCAGGATTGCGGCGGTCGGCCCCTCCACAGCTGATCAGTTCCGCGCGGCGGGATTGGTGCCCGATGTAGTGGTGCCGGAAACCGGCGACGAGGCCACGTGTGACGCCATCGCCGCCCACGGGGTGATGGCCGGATCGCGGATGCTGGTGATTCGCCCTGACCACGGGCGGGCCGAACGTGGCGACGAAGGCCCGACGGCCGAGTTGCGTCGCCGCGGCGCTGATGCGCACGACCTGATCGCCTACCGCACGGTGCCGGGCGCACCGGAGTCGGCCTCTGCGCAGGAGCTGTATCGCCAGTTGCTCGAGGGCCGCATCGACGCGGTCACCTTCACGTCCCCGACGGCCGTGCAGCGATTCGTCGATCTCATCGGTCGCGAACAGGCAGCGGACCTGCTCAACACGACGGTCGTCGCCACCATCGGCCCCGTCACGGCCGCCGCCGCCCGCGCGCTCGGCGTCACGGCGCCGATCGTCGCAGAAACGTTTACTGTCGACGGACTCGTGGACTCGTTGGTGCGTCGTTTAAATCGATAGTCAGAACGCGAATCGAATCCCGCCGTTGATCGTTCTTCCCTCCAGAGGCGCCCAGGCGGAGACGACGAGTTGGCCGACGGGGCTTGGGAACGGTCGAAGAAGCGGGTTGTAGTCGGACTGACGCACGTCGGTCAGATTCTCGAGGTTCAGAAACACGCGGAGACGGCCGAAGCGGCGTTCGGCGAGCAGCCCGATGATCGTGTACGGCGCACTCTCGGTCCGGTAGGGGTTGTCTTCAAGCTGTTGAACGCCGGTGCGGTAGACCTCAAGACCGACGCGCGCCACGCCGTGTTTTTCCCATGCGGCAATCAGACTGAAGGTTCGCTTTGGCGTGAGGGGAACGGTTTCACGCGGCATTCCAGGCAAATCACCCGCCTGCGTCGCGGTGATCCATGTGTGCGCTGCCGTGGCCACCCAGGGCCCGCTGCGGAACCGGCCGAACAGCTCTGCGCCCGAAGTGCGGGTGGACGACGCGCTGCCTTTTGGCTGGTTGAACACCTCAAGCCTCGGCGTTCCGTCGGTGAACAGATGTGCGACTACCGGAGAGTGAATTCGCGACCCGAACCACGTCCCCGACACCTCTACCACACCTATTTTTCGGCTGACATCGGCCGACCACGTCTCGGCGGTTTCCGCGCGATCGAGGCGCACACTACCGACGCGAGTCACGCCCACTTCTTCGACTTCATCCACGAACACCGTGGGTGCGAACGCACCGCGGCCCGCAGACAATCGCACATCCCACTCGCCCGGCTGCAATCGGAGCGACGCCCTCGGGCTCCACAACGTCCCGTACTCAGGGTGTGCGTCCACACGCGCGCTCACGGAAAACGATACGGCCGGTGCCAGCGCGATGTCGTCCTGCACAAAGATGCCGGGAGTGGTCCAGCTGTAGTCGAACCCAGGCGCCAACAGATTCTTGTACTTCTGCAACTCAACCGCCCCACCCACCACAATCAGATGCCGGCCGAACGCCCGGCTGAGTGACGCCTCTGCCATCCCGAACGCATGGTCATCGTCGTACGCGTTGGTGCCGAAGTCGTGCGTGTGGTCGAGGACGGAGAGTGCGCTCTTGGCAATCACCACGCCACCGGCCGCACTTCGACGCCAGATGAGGCCCGCATCCGCGCGAGTCGTGTCCACCGACTGGACGGCGCTGGCGGCGTCGAGCCCCCCGCCCCGGCGCGACTCCACAGTCACGCCACCCGACACATCCAGCGAGCCGTGTTCAGCCGACGCAAACGTCAGCTTGGGTCGCGCGATGAACCGGCGGTAGCGCGGCAAATCCGCCCACCGATCACCGTCTACATCCGAGGCGTCCTGGCCGTGCGCTCCCGCGAGCAGGGTATAACCCCAGTCGGGTCGCACGGGGCCCGAGAGCCACAGCAGGCCATCAGCGCCCGAACGCGAAGTCAGGTTGAGCAATGCCTCGCCCGCATGTTCAGGCGTGGGCCTCCGCGTCACGAGGTTGATGACACCACCAAGCGCCGACGGACCATACAGGGCGGATGCCGCGCCCTTGATTACTTCCACCTGCTGAAGATCCATCGGGGGAATCTGGAGCAAACCGAGCGATGCGACCTGCGTGCCGTTGATGGGCAGTCCGTCGGTCAGCACGGAGGTAAACCGTCCGGGCATGCCCTGGACCCGCACGGACGCGGCGCCCAACGCGGGAGCCGTCGGCTGCAGACGGATGCCGCTGGTCTCGTTGAGCAGCATCACGATGTCGCCGGGCGTCATCAGGAGTTTTTCCTCGATCTCCTCGCGCACCACCACTTCCACTCGTGTGGCCTGGTCCGACGCCAGCCGGCCGCTGCGGGTGGCCGTGACGATCACTTCCTCCTCCACCTCCAACTGCTCTTCGAGCTCGACGATCAGGGGTGGCGACGTCACGCCGACCGCCTGCGAGAACGGCATCAGCCCGTCTCGGCTCACCACGAGCGTGCAGCCGCCCGCCGGCACCGGCACCGTCGCGCGGCCTTGCGTGTCAGTATCGACCTTCGCGGCTCCACACGTCACCACCGCCCCGACCACCGGCGCGTCGTCATGGCGAACCGTTACTACCAGCGGTGTCAGTTGAATTCCAATGACAATCGCCACAACAAGAATTGGGAACATTACCGACTATCGTAATGCGATACGATTCGGGCGATGCGGCGGCGCTCCTTATGGACATTGATCGCGGCCTTGCTGCTGGTGGCGCGGCCGGCGGGATTCGCGCAGGACACGGCACCGGCTCGTTCACCGCGCAACGCGTCTTACCAGCTCCTCGCCACACTCGACCCCGAGGCGCACACGATTCACGGCTCAGGCCGCATCCTGTGGCGCAACATCACGACGGCGCCGGCCAACGACCTGCGCTTTCATCTCTACTGGAACGCCTGGCGCGACGCGAATTCGTCGTGGATGCGGGAACAACGTCTGGGACGCAGTTCGGCTCTGGCCGGCCGACCGGCGGATCACCGCGGCTCGATCGAGATCATCTCCATGGTCGCGCGCGGCACGGATCTGCGCCCCAGGGCCACGTTTGTCGCACCAGACGACGGCAATGCCGACGACCGGACGGTGTTGGCCGTGCCGCTCGATCGACCGGTGATGCCAGGCGAGACTATTGACATCGATGTCGTCTGGACATCGCGCGTCCCCGTGACCTTCGCGCGTACCGGTCGCCTGGGCCAGTACTACTTCATCGCCCAATGGTTCCCGAAACTCGGCGTGTTCCAGAACAACGGCGAATGGAACGCGCACCAGTTCCACGCCGCCACCGAGTTCTTCTCGGACTTCGGCACCTACGACGTCGCCTTGACCGTGCCAAAGGGATGGCCGGTGGGCGCAACCGGCGTGGCGTCGCCCGTGCTGCCCGGCACCGAAGGCCAGGAGACGCATCGGTTCGTTGCAGACGACGTCCATGACTTCGCGTGGACGACGAGCCCGAACTTCGTCGAACACGTCGAACGTTTCGAGCACCCGACTCTGCCGCCGGTGACCATGCGCCTGCTGCTGCAGCGGGAGCACGCCAAACAGGCCGACCGCCATTTCGTCGCCACCCGCGCCGCGTTGCGTTACTACGGGGAGTGGTTTGGCCCCTACCCCTACTCGCACATCACCATTGTCGATCCGGTCACGCCGGTGAACCCTGACGTGCAGGGCGGGTCCACAGGCGGGATGGAATACCCGATGCTCTTCACCGCGGGTACGCGCAATTGGGCGCCGCTCGACGGTCCGCAGCCTGAGAGCGTCACCATCCACGAAGCCGGCCACCAGTTCTGGTACGGCATCGTCGCGACAAACGAGTTTGAACATGCGTGGATGGACGAGGGGTTGAACACCTACTCCACCGCCCGTGTCATCGACGAAGCCTTGCCGAACAGATTCGTAACCGTGGAACGGTACTTCGGCGGCTTCGTGCCGTGGGCGTTCGCTGATGTCAGGTGGTCGCGCGCCATCGACGGCAACCGATTGAACGCCTATCGGCCAGTGGCGTCGTACGACACTCAGTCCACGCCGACGTGGCGCTACTGGCCCGGCAGCGCGAGTCAGATTTCCTACAACAAGACGGCCTTGTGGCTGGCCACGCTTGAACGTTACCTGGGTTGGGAGACGATGCAGCGGGTGCTGGCGACACATTTTTCGCGCGGCGCCTTCCGGCACCCGACACCTGAGGACCTTTTTGCGATCGCCAATGAAGTGTCGGGCGCGGACCTGACGTGGTTCTTCGACGCGACCGTCCGCAGCAGCGCGGCGTTTGATTACGCGGTGACGCACGTGACCAATACGCCGGAGGCCGATGGATACGAGTCCACGGTCGTCGTGCGTCGTTTGCAGGAGGGCGTGTTCCCGATCACCATTCGCCGTACCTATGCGGACGGCACCACCGACATGACCTCGTGGGACGGACAGGGCCGATGGGAAGCGATTGTCGATCACGGGCCGTCGCCGATTGTGCGCGTGGAAGTCGATCCCAATCGCATCCTGATGCTCGACCTCAATTACACGAACAACTCGTGGACCGCAACGCCGCAAGCGCCTGCGGCCGCACGCAAATGGTCGCTGCGCTGGATGGGCTGGCTGCAGGAAGTGATGCTGACGTATGCGTTCTTCTCCTGAGGCTCCTGGTGTCACCGCACCAAGGGCTACAGCCCTGGGTGTCACCGCACCGAGAGCTACCGCTCTCGGTGCCTTCTTAGAAGGGTGGCGCCGCGCCCTCGCCGCGCCTGCCATCACCCTGGGTGTACTTGCCGCCCTGTTCCTGATGGCGTTGCCTCTGGGACTCGCGCTGCGCGGCATGCTGGTGGAGCACCTGGGCTCAAGCGTGGTCGCTGAGCGCGCGGCGTGGGAATGGGAGGCGGGATGGGCGGCCGAATTTGCCGCGCAGGCGCAGGGACTGGGGCGCACGTTCACGCACGAAATCCTGGGGTTCGGCGGGACCATCTCCACCATCGGCGGCTTCTTTGACGCCAAGCCCCTGCCCCCCGTGGTGGCCGGCGCAGCGGCAGCCTACGCGGTGTTGTGGATCTTCCTCTCGGGCGGCATCCTCGATCGATTCGCGCGTGCGCGTCCGGTGCGCACGGCGGCGTTTTTTGCGTCGTGCGGCGTCTTCTTCTGGCGATTCCTCCGCCTCGGGGTGATGGTCGGCGCTGCGTACTGGGCGCTGTTCGCCTGGGTGCACCCCTACCTGTTCGGCACGTTGTGGAACAGCTGGACGGCCAGCATCACCAACGAGCGTGAAGCGCTGGCGGTGCGCGTGGGGCTGTACCTGGTCTTTGCGGCTTCGCTGGCCGTGGTAAGCCTCATCGCCGACTACGCCAAAGTGCGCGCGGTGGTGGAAGACCGCCGCAGCATGATCGGGGCGCTGGGCGCGGCCATGCGGTTCGTGCGCCGCCGGCCGTTCCGGGTCTTCGGCCTCTATCTGCTCAGCGCGGTCGCATCCATCGTGGTGGTGCGCCTGTGGTTCACCGCCGCTCCGTCGGCA
Organism: Vicinamibacterales bacterium; assembly: GCA_046594875.1. Lineage (GTDB taxonomy): Bacteria > Acidobacteriota > Vicinamibacteria > Vicinamibacterales > SCN-69-37 > SYFT01. The sequence continues at coordinate 56,086 of JBKJQX010000013.1, read as the reverse complement.
TGGGCCTCGGTGCCGGTCGCGTTCCTGCTGACGCAGGTGTACCTGTTGTTTCGGGTGTGGGCGAAACTGGCGTGGATGGCGGGCGAGGTGGTGTTCTTCCAGGGCGAATTGGCGCACGCCACATACACGGCGGCGCCACTGCAGATGTGGCCCGACTCTCCGGCGGCCGAGGCAATTGAGAATCTCGTCTCCAGGACCCGCTGAGGTGTTTTACACGAGGCATGAAGGTCTGAAGGAACCCGGCTGTAGAATTTCTTATGTTTTCTAAACGTGCAAATGTGCTCGTTCAGTGGTTGCGGGATCGCGCAGAGGCTGCTGGTGCCCACGGGTTTGTGCTGGGCTTGAGCGGCGGTATTGACTCGGCGGTGGTCGCCCGGTTGTGCCAGATGGCCACGCCCAACCGCGTGCTCGGCGTCATCCTGCCGTGTTACAGCCATGCGCAGGATGAAGCGGACGCCTATGTCATGGCGGATGCCTTTGGCATTCCCACCGCGAAGGTGGATCTCTCCGGCCCGTTTGACGCGCTGACCGGCGAACTGCACGCGGCGCTCAAGAACCTGCCGCGCGAGGTCCACGTGACCGACATCAAACAGCAGATGCCCGAGGCCAACATCAAGCCACGCCTGCGGATGACGTCGTTGTACTTCATCGCCAACTCACTCAACTATCTGGTGGCCGGCACCGGCAACCGCAGCGAGATCACGCTGGGCTATTACACGAAATACGGCGACGGCGGGTGCGACGTGCTGCCCATCGGCGCGCTGCTCAAAAGCGAAGTGCGCTCACTCGCCAAAGAACTCGGTGTGCCAAAGGCCATCATCAACAAGGCCCCGTCAGCCGGCCTCTGGATCGGTCAGACCGACGAAGCCGAGATGGGCTTCACCTACGACACGCTTGAGAAGTATCTCGAGGAAGGGCCGGCGTCGGTGGCGCCGGAAACGGCGCAACGGATTGAGCGCCTCATGCACGCGTCGGACCACAAACGGGCAACCCCGCCGGTGGCGACGCCGACAGCGTCTCAGGAGAATCAATAACATTGAGGGTTGAGGATTGAGCGATTGAGGATCGGGATGGAACGATAGCTGATTTCTAATTGTGGATGGAAATTGGCGGATGCAGGGATCGTGGGATAGCTGATCGTGCCTCCATCGCACCATCAGCAACCAGCTATCCCACCATCTCACAATCCGTCAATTCCCATCGTCAATCTCACATCAGCAATCCGTTCCATCCCGATCCTCAATCGCTCAATCCTCAACCCTCAATCTCATGGACGGTGGCATGGCGGGATGGGATGGCGCATGCCATGGTGGCGGCGCGGTGGGCGCAACGCCTAACGCGCCCCGTGCGACCGCCGCGGCTCCGCGCCGCCCTCCACGGTCCCCTTGGCCGCGTTGATGAGCGCCACCGCCGCATAACCCTGCGCCACTTCACCCTTGCGGCCAACCCGGACGAAGGCATGTCCCATGGCTTCCAGTTTCTCGAGCAGCGACCTCGGGATGCGGTCTTCAATCTGCACGCGTGAGCCCGTGGGCGAACTGCCGATCAGCATCCGCGGCGCCTCGATGGCGCGCTGCGCACCCATCCCGCCATCGACGACGTTGAGAATGATGTTGTAGACCGATGCCGGAATCCAGGCATTGCCGGCGGCACCCACGGCCAGCCGTGGGGTGAAGCCCGGAATGCCGTACCGGCCCGGGTCACCTTCGTTCGGCGCGAACACGAGTGTCGGGACGCTCGTGGACGACGCGCGCTGCAACGGCAGCATCGACCCGTAGCCGGTGCCGCGTCCACCGCGGAAGTGGTCGTTGTAAAGGAAACCCAAGCCCTTCGACACGTAGAAATTGCCGCCCCAGGTCGAGAGTGTCTGCGTCACCGCCACCATATTGCCGTCGGCATCCGCCGCCGCGAACGACGTGGTGCCCGTCTGAATGCCGGGGCCGGCCAGGCCGTCGGCCACCGCCTGATCAAACGCTTCATAGTAGTTGCCGGGCACTTGGCCCAACGGCGTTGGCGCGCCGCCTCGTCCTCTCCCTCCCTGTGCTGCCACGTAGGCCTTCTGCGGATTGATGAGTTTGTAGCGCTCGAGCGCGTGGCCCGGCTGCAGGTGGTTGCCCAGATCAATCGGCCACCGCTCTGGATCGGCGATCTGTCCGCCGCCGTCGCGCACACGCCACGCTTCAATCACGTGATGCAGATACTCCGCATCGGTCGTGTAGGTCGCGCCAGGTTTCGGCGTGTAGTTGTCCAGGATCTGCAGCGTCTCGATCAACTGCGCGCCAGTGGGCACCGGGGGCGGGGCCGAATACACCGCGTGGCCGCGATACCGCCCTTCAAGCGGTTTCCTCTCCATCGCGCGATACTGCGCCAGATCCTCGAGCGAGATGATGCCGCCGTTTGCCGCCATGTCCTCGGCGATCTTGCGCGCGATGGACCCACGATAAAACGACTGGCCGCCTTCCTTCGCCAGCACCTTCAGGGTCTCGGCGTAATCCTTGTTGATGAACCGGTCGCCCTTCTTCGGCACCTGGCCCCCGGGCAGGTAAATCTTTGCGGCCTCCGGGTACTTCGAAAACCCGGCGCGCCCTTCCGCGATGGTCGTCGGCAGTGCCTCGTCGAGGATGTACCCGTTCTCCGCCAGCTCGATCGCGGGCGCCAGAATCTGCTCCCACGTCACCTTCTTGCTGCCGTACTTCTGGAAGAGCAGATCGAGGCCCGCAACCACGCCGGGAATGTTGGCGACCGTCGGCCCGTCACCAGCCGTGCGCTGTCCGGCCGCCGTAAAGATCTTCGGATTGTCGAACGTGGCCCGCACCGGCGTCATGTCCTTGTATTCAATGACCACGGGTTCGGTCATACCCTTCAGGAACAGGATGGCCTGGCCGTCCCCACCAATGCCCGACGCATCGGGCTCCACCACGCCCAACGCGAACGACGTGGCCACGATGGCGTCCACGATGTTGCCGCCGAGTTCGATCATGCGAGCGCCGGCCGCCGACGCCAGCGGATGCCCCGACGCCACCACCCCCGTCGTCTTTTCGACCGCGGGCTTGATGAGCGGCTGCTCGAGCACCATCGCGTCAACAACGTCTTCCACTTCACGAGCGGTACGCGCGGTCAGCGCCGCAGGGCGATATTTCGTGCGCAGCGCATCCCACGCCGCGGCAGATTCTCCGCTCGAGTAGTACAACGACTTCAGCGTCTGCCATGCGCGGTCGAACTGGCCCACCCAACGCCCGGCTGCGGGGGTGGGCACCGTCACGGCGCGCACCTGATCGTCCACACGCCGCGGCGCAGCGACGCGCCACAACTGCAACGTGTCTGCATCCGCAAACGCCGCTGGCGCATCGTCATCATTCCGGACCGGGTTGCCGTTGTAACCGCCGGCTGCGGTCGACACCGTGGCGATGGCCATCGTCTGGCCATCGGGCGACCATGCCGACGCGCCAGCCCGTCGCGATGCCAGCACCACGGGAAGAACTGGAGCAGCGCCGCCGCCGCGAGCCCCGCCAGGGCCAGCCGCGCGACCCTGTGCCGGAGCCTCCGCGACGCCTGCCGCCGAAGGCGCAGGTAGTTCTGTCACAAACGTGCCCGTACCAAGACCCATCCGCGAGGCCAAGTACGACACGCGCTGGTTGTCGGGTGCCCACGCCGGGAATCGCTCTTCCCCGCCGCCCCGGGTGACACGAACCAGGCGCGCCGCTTCATTGCCGGACGTCAGATCACGCACGAACACGTCAGCCCGATCACCGGGTTCCAAGTCGCGCTCCGAGACAAACACCATCCGCCGGCCATCCGGCGACACCTGCGCCTGCCACTCAGCCACGGCGTCGGGCGTGATCTTCACTGGCGCGCCCGCACCGTCAGCCGCCATCGCATGAATCTGCCATCGGCCTCCGGCGGGACGATGGGAGAAGACGAGACGGCCGTCGCGGGTCCATGACGGCCAGCGTTCGTCCCCGCTGATGGAGGTGATTTTGCGCGCCGGTCCACCCGCAGCAGGCGCGACGTACAGATCGTACGCGCCTGCCACATCGGCGGAAAACGCGATGGTTTTGCCGTCGGACGACCACGCGGGATCCCGCTCGCTCACCCACTCGCCCCGCACAGTGACGACGCGTTTTTCGTCGCGGCCATCGGGCGTCATGGTCCAGATTTCATCGAGCCATGAGACGGCGAGGCGCCGACCGTCGGGCGAAAACACCGGGTCACGCATGCCACTGAGCGACGCGGGCGCCTGTGCTGAGAACGCGGTGACGGCAAAGGCGGCCATGGCCGCCGTGACAACCAGAACGGAGGATCGACGCATCCCCGGATGATACTGCGGCCGGTCGGGTACGTTACGCTCTCGCTCGTGCCACGCCGTCGCGGTTTCGTCCTGCTGGGTCTGGTGTCGTGCGCCTGGCTCATGGACGCAGCGCCCGTGGCCGCGCATCCGGTGCCCTTCAGTTACATGGACGTGCGCCTCGCGCCGCGGGCGATCGACGTGGCGGTCGTCATTCACATTTTCGATGTCGCCCACGACCTCGACATCGCGCCGATGGAACGCCTGCTCGATCCCGAAGTGGCGCGTGCGCAGGCCACCGCCATCGCCCGCCTTCTCGACCGTCTGCACCTCTCGGTCAACGGACGCGCGCTGACGGGCGCCTGGACCGGTGTCGAAGTGCTGGCCGATCGCCAGTCGCTGCGCCTCCGGTTTCGGACAGCACTCGATGCACCGCCAGGTGTGGTGACCATCGACGGCATGCTCTTTCCCTACGATGCGCAGCATCAGACGTTCATCAACATCTATGACGGTGACGGCCTGATGCAGGCGATGATCAATCAGACCAGGGCGCGCGTTGAGTATTTCGCCGGATCGCGCCAGGGCATCGTCGCGGTTATTGGCCGGTTCATCCCGGCGGGGGCGCGGCACATTGTGATCGGTCCCGACCATGTGCTCTTCCTTGTCGGCCTCCTGCTCCTGGGTGGCACGTTCGGACGACTCGCGGTGATCGTGACGGCGTTTACGGTGGCGCATAGCCTTACGCTCTCACTCGCCGCGCTGAGCCTGGTGACGCCGCCCGCGCGACTGATCGAGCCGGCCATCGCGCTGAGCATCATCTACGTCGGCGCGGATAACCTGCTGGTCCGTGACGGTGGTCGCGACGCGCGCGTATGGATCGCGTTCGCGTTTGGTGTCATCCACGGCTTTGGATTCGCCGATGTCCTGCGCGAGATGCACCTGCCCGCCCGGGCGCTGGGCTGGTCGCTGTTCTCATTTAATCTCGGCGTCGAAGCCGGCCAATTGGCTATTGTCGTGCCAGTGGCGGCCGCCCTGGCGGTGCTCCGCGCACGAAAGCCGCAGGCCTCCCGCCTGGTCGTGATCGCCGGCTCGACCTTGGTCGTTCTGGCTGGCTCGTTCTGGTTCGTTCAGCGTATTGTCTATCCTGGAGGTTCGTGATGCGGCGAAGTCTTGTGCTCGGTGCCCTTGTGGCGGTTGGTGCCCTCTCAATGGGTGTGGCGGCGTGGCAGCAGACGCCGGCGGCGTTGACGGTGGAAAAGGTCAAGGACAACCTCTTCGTACTTCGGGGCGGCGGTGGCAACACGGCTGTGTTTGTGACGGCGGACGGCGTGGTCGTTGTGGACGCGAAGAACCCCGGGATGGGCCAGCCCATCCTCGACAAGATCAAGGAACTCACGCCCAAACCGGTCACCACGCTGATCAACACGCACACGCATGGCGACCACGTCGGCGGCAATGTGCAGTTCCCTGCGACGATCGACATCGTGACGCAGGAGAACACCAGGGCCAATATGGAAAAGATGCCGGCCTTTGCCGCAAGCAACGGCGTGGGGATGGCGAAGCGGACGTTCAAGGACCGAATGTCAATTGGCAGCGGCGCCGACCAGGTCGACCTCTACTACTTTGGGCCTGGCCACACCAACGGCGATGCGTGGGTCGTGTTTCCGGCCCTTCGCACCATGCACTCGGGCGACATCTTCGCCAACAGGGGCTTGCCGCTCGTTGACCGTAACAACGGCGGCAGCCAGTTGCACTACCCCGACACACTCAGGAAGGCCCATGCGGGCATCAGGAACGTCGACACGATCATCAACGGCCACACGCCCGCGCAGACAACCTTCGACGACCTGAAGATGTTCGCGGACTTCAATCAGGAGTTCGTGACCTGGGCGCAGGCGCTGCTCGCGGCGGGCAAAACAGCCGAACAGGCGGCCGCCGAATGGAAGACGCCTGAAAAGTACGTCGCTGCCGGGTACGCGGCGACCGCCCCGACGATGTTCGGCGGGCTTGTGGGCCGGATTCAGTTGCTGGCCGATGAGATGAAGAAGAAGTGAACACGGCGTAGCTGGTCAGGAGCGAGTAGGCCGCTCGAAGTGTTGGAGTGCGGCCTCAACAATCGGAATGGCCCACGCCGGGGTTCGCTCCAGGTCCTCTGGTCGGTTGGCCCGAGGATAGCCGAGCGCCGACGACCTCATGTCGAGGACCAGCCGCGGGTCAGGAACCCGTTCACCCACCGCCACGGTCTGACTGTTGTCGTAGACCCGTAGATGGGACAGGTGCGGCATCAAGGCAATCAAGTTGCGCGGCGCGGTCAGGTACCTCTGGCGTATCTGCAGTTCAGGAATGTCATGGCCCCCCAGTGCCACACGCGCTCGAACACGCGCTGTGTGGCTGTCGGCCGAGGCCAGGCCGAAAAACCACATCACGACGTCGTGGGTGGGGGCTGCGGCCATCAGCTTCCGCACCATGGTGCGACCGCCGAGCGTGGTTTCGAAGGCGTAACTGCGATGGGTGGCGAGGGCCGTTCTGAATCGCCGAATACCCTCCTCCCCGGCGCGTCGATTCGCGCCAGTCCAGTCGCCCTGCTCGATTTCCGTCAGGTGTCGTGCGTAGGTGTCGGGATTGAACCAGGGGCGGTTGGCACGCGCGAACAATCGCCCACCCACCGAGCTCTTGCCGGCGCCGTTGACGCCCGCCAGCACAAACACCACCGGCCGGTACACCGACTACCAGCCTTCCCCTGCCTTGACCTCACCATTCAACGTCAGTGGCCCCCCAGCGACCGACCGAAGACACTCCCCCGCGTCTGGTTCGTTGAGCCACGCCAGCCGCCGTTGCCACTGCGCGCGCAACACCTCCTCAGCCGTGTCGAGGCGTCGCGACTGCTGCAGTGCCACTGAGCGCAGCCGCCCGTATTCGGCCGTCGAGACGATGACGGCGTCGGGCCGGTCGTGATTGGTGACGACCACCGGCCCCTGAGCGCCCAGCAAGCGCATGATGCCCTTCCACCCGCGCTTCTTGACGTCGGACGCTGCTACCGTCGGCAGCCCCTGTAGATGGTTGACCGCTTCAGACACAGGCCCTCCCAAAGGCCCATTATACCCTTTATGGGCTTTTCGGGCCAATACTTGGGGCGTCAGGCTGCCGCTGCATTGCGGCTGGGAGCCGCACTCAGGCGCGAATAGCCTTCACAATCGCCGCGGCCGAAATGCCGTAGCGGTCGAGGAGTTCGTCGGGGGGGCCGCTGCGCGGGATTTCGCGAACGGCGAGGCGCTGCACACGGAAGCCCTGATCCCACACAGCTTCAGAGACCGCGTCGCCCAGGCCGCCCGCCGAGTAGTGATCTTCGACGGTGAACATGCGGCCGCCTGTGGCCTTCCCGGCGGCAATCAGACCGTCGCGATCGATTGGTTGAATGGAATACGCATCCACCACACGAATGGCGATGCCCTCTTTGGCCAGCAGCTCGTGCGCCTTGAGCGCTTCGAACAGCGTCACGCCCGCGCCCACTACCGTGGCCACGTCTTTGGCGCTCTGTCGCACGACCTTGGAACCGCCGGCATGGAACTTCTCGTCGGGTCCATAGATGACCGGTGTCTTGGGCCGCGAGCTGCGAATGTAGACAGGGCCGTGTGTGGCGGCCGCGACGGCCACGAGCCGCTCCGCGCAGACGGCATCCGACGGATAGAGCACAGTACAGTTCGGAACACCACGCGCCATCGAGAGATCTTCGAGCGCCATCTGGGAGGGTCCGTCTTCGCCAATCGACACGCCGGCGTGTGACCCGCACAGCTTGATGTTGAGCATCGAGATGCCGGCCATGCGGATGAAGTCGGCGCCGCGCTCAAGGAAACACGCGAAGCTCGATGGGAAGGCAATGGCGCCGCGGCTGGCCAGCCCCATGGCCGCGCCGATCATCGCCTGCTCTGCGATGAAGGCCTGGTAGAACCGCTCAGGATACAACTTCTCGAAGCGGTCGCTGAACGTGGAGTTCTTGACGTCGGCATCAAGCGCCACCACGCGGGCATCGATCCCGCCAAGCGCGGCCAGCGCCGTACCATAGGCCTCACGGGTCGCCACCAGGTCGCCCAGGGCGTACGCCGGCGCGGGCATCTGGGCTACGAAGTCGGGCAGCGGCCCTTCCGAACGCCGCGTCGCCGGCTTCTTGATGACCGGCGCCGGGTCCGACGTGGGCACGTACTGGGCTTCGAGCTCTGCCACCGCAGCGTCGGCCTCCGCGCCCTTCTTGAGCGGCTTGCCGTGCCAGTTGTCCTTGTCCTCGAAGAGCGCCACGCCTTTGCCCTTGAGCGTCCGCGCCACAATCATCGTGGGCCGTCCGGTCATGCCGCGGGCTTCGGCCAGCGCGGCGCGCAACGCCGCCACATCGTGGCCGTCCACGGTGATGGCATGCCATCCAAACGCGCGGTACCTGGCGGCAAACGCGTCCACATCGTGCGCCCACTGCGTTGCCCGGCTCTGGCCGTACGCGTTGACGTCGGTGATGGCGCACAGGTTATCAAGCTGGTGGTGCGCGGCCACCTGCGCCGCTTCCCACACGGAGCCTTCGGCAGTTTCGCCGTCACCCAAAAGGACGTACGTCCGGTAATCGGACCCAATCCGCCGCGCGTTGAATGCGATGCCCACTCCGGCCGCCAGGCCCTGGCCCAACGACCCTGTCGCCACATCCACAAACGGCAGCCGTGGCGTGGGATGGCCTTCGAGGTCCGAGGTGATCTTGCGCAACTGCATCACGTCTTCGCGGGGGAACGCGCCGGCCGCGGCCCACGCCGCGTACAAAATCGGTGCCGCATGCCCCTTCGACAGCACAAACCGGTCGGCCTCCGGGTGCTGGGGATCTTTCGGGTCGAACCGCAGTTCGTCGAAAAACAGCACGGACAGAATCTCCGCCGCCGACAGGCACGTGGTGGGATGTCCCGACCCCGCCTCGGTGGTGGAGCGCACCGAATCGATACGCAGTTGAGTAGCCAGGTTGTGGAGAACGGTGTTGGATGGGGGTGTCATCGCTTCGGAGCGTCAGTTTACTGTATGGCCGGGCAATTGTGATCGTGCGACCGACGCGGCCATAATCAATTGATGGTCGTCCTGCGCGTCGGATCACTTGCCCTCATGGCGCTCTGGATCGGCGGCCTGGCGACGTTGGCCCTGGTGGCGGCGCCGGCGGAATTGGTCGAACGATTCCGGCACATCTCCTGGGCTGTCGGGGGCGCCTTGCTCGCGTTGCTCGTCGTACGCGCCCTGCTCGGACCACGCCCGCGGCGCCTGGCCATGCAGGTCTGGCTTGTGATCGCCATGCTCCTGGCCAGCGCGTTCATCCTCACCAACGGCGCGATCGTGCTGACGCTCGGCGCCGGCCTCGCCGTGTTCTGGATTGAAACGCAGGACGGGTAAACGAGCTCATTTACGCGCGCGCGGTCGACTTGCGGGCTGCCAGCTTCTTCCCGGTGGCCTTCCGCATCTGCCGCGTCAGCGCATCAAACGCCTGCTGCACTGCCTTCGCGGGCGCGGCGGCTGACGATGACTTTCGTGTCACAACGAGTTCGCCTGGCAGCGCGAGAGAAATCCTCACTTCAACAGCGTTGCCGCTGTGATGATGCTTGTGCGGCAGTTCCACCGACACATGGCATCCGACGATACGGCCATGCCGCGATCCCAGTTCGTCCACCCGCTCCGCGATTTCACGTTCGATCGAGGCTGCCCGCCGCATGTTGAGAAACTTGATTTGTAGAGGAATGAGGGCCATGAACCTAGTTATACACTAGGGGATGCGGATGGCTGGCACGACCCACACCCTCACACTCATTCCCGGCGACGGCATCGGCCCTGAAGTGACGGCCGCGGTCGTCACCGTGCTCGACGCTGCAGGCGTCTCCATCAACTGGGATCGCCATGACGCCGGCCTGATCGCGTTCGAAAACACCGGCCACACCCTGCCCGCCGAGTTGCTCGAGTCGGTCACGCGTAACACCGTGGCGCTCAAGGGTCCGTGCACCACACCTATCGGCGAAGGCTTCACGAGCGTGAACGTGGGACTGCGCAAGGCGTTGAACCTGTACGCCAGTTTGCGGCCAGTGAAGAATCTTCCCGGCGTGGCGTCGCGCTTCGCCAACGTGGACCTCGTCATCGTCCGCGAAAACACCGAAGATTTGTATGCCGGCCTGGAACACGTGATTGTGCCCGGGGTGGTCGAGAGTCTGAAGATCATTACTGAGGTCGCGTCCACACGCATCGCTGAATTTGCGTTTTCGCACGCGCGGCGCGAAGGCCGGAAGAAGGTCACGGCCATCCATAAGGCCAACATCATGAAGCTGGGCGACGGCCTGTTCCTGGATTCAGTGCGGGCGGTCTCGAAGCGTTTCACCGACGTGCCCTACGACGAAAAAATCGTGGACGCCGCGTGCATGCATCTGGTGATGCGCCCGGAGCAGTTCGACGTCCTGGTGCTGCCCAACCTCTACGGCGACATCGTCTCGGACCTGTGCGCGGGACTCGTGGGTGGCCTTGGCGTGGTGCCGGGGGCCAATCACGGCGCCGGCGTGGCGGTGTTCGAGGCTGTTCATGGCAGTGCGCCGGACATTGCCGGCCGGAACGTGGCCAATCCCACGGCGCTTCTGCTCTCGGCCATCATGATGTTGCGCCATCTGGGCGAAACTGACGCCGCGTCGCGCGTACAGGCAGCGCTGGACGCTGTGCTGATGGCCGGCCAGGTGCGCACGCGCGACCTGGGCGGCACGGCATCCACCACTGAGTTTGCAGGAGCGATCTGCGCGGCCCTGGCGTCGCCAGGCTCGGGTACTATCAGCTAGCGCCTCATGTTCGCTGCATTGCCTAAAGCCGCGTTTTCCATTCTCGCTGCGAGCTCCACGCTCAAGTCGTTGGCCTCGCGGTACGGCATGCGCAGCACCGACAGCTTCGCGCGACGCTTCATTGCGGGTGAACGGGTGGAAGAGGCCATCGAGGCCGCGCGCGAGGTGGAACGCCAGGGCCTGATGGTCACCCTGGACCTGCTGGGCGAAAGTGTGGCCTCTCACGAGGAAGCCCGCGCGGCCACGTTCGCGTATATCGCGGTGATGGAGGCCATCGAACGGGCCGGGGTGGGCCGCAATGTCTCACTCAAGCTCACGCAGCTCGGTCTGGACATCGATCAGGCCACCTGCGTGGACAACCTGCGGCGCATTTTAGACATCGCCGCCAAGTCTGATTTCTTTGTGCGCATCGACATGGAGAATTCTCCGTATACCGATCGCACGTTGGACACCTTTGAGACACTTTGGGGTATCGGCTATCGCCAGGCGGGCGTGGTCATTCAGTCGTATTTGAAGCGATCGACGGCCGATATCAAGCGTGTGAACGCGCTCGGCGCGCGCATCCGCCTGGTCAAGGGCGCGTATCGGGAGCCAGCCGCGGTCGCCTTCCAGCAGAAATCCGAGGTGGATGCCGCCTTTGTCGAGCAGATGAAGTTGCTGCTCACCGAGGGTGCGTATCCGGCGATTGCCACGCATGACCCGGCGATGATCGACGCCACCACGGCGTTTGCCACCGCCAACGGCATCGCCCAGGATCGGTACGAATTCCAGATGCTCTACGGCATCAGGCGCGACCTGCAGGCCTCGTTAGCCCGGAACGGGCACCCCTTCCGGGTCTACGTGCCATTTGGTAAAGAATGGTTCCCCTACTTCATGCGTCGTCTCGGCGAACGCCCGGCCAACGTCGGGTTTGTGGTTGGAAGTATCCTGAAAGACAAGGGCAATTAGCCCCGGCGGGAGAGCAGTGTGTTGAGACAGCCATGGGTGCGTGCGATTGGGTGTGTGGTGCTGGCGGCTACGGTGTCGGGCTGCTCGCTCATCTCGAATAAGGCGATGAAGATGGTGGCCGACTCGCTGTCGGCGGGCGGCACGTCGATCAGTTCGGATAACGATCCCGAGCTCATCCGCGCGGCGGTGCCGTTTGGCCTCAAGACGTACGAATCGCTGCTCGAATCGATGCCCACCTACGTACCGCTGCTGACCGCCACCTGCAGCGGCTATGCGGCCTATGCGTATGGCTTCCTGGCCACGGATGCCGCCGCCGTGCGCAACACTGACCGGCCGGCCGCCAAGGCCCTCGACGAACGGACGCTGAACCTGTATCTGCGCGCGCACGGCTACTGTGCCCGTGCGCTCGAGGAGCGGTTCAAGGGTGTGACCACGCGGCTGCTGCAGAACCCCGCAGGCGCGCTGGCGAAGGCGAAAAAGACGGATGTCGAGTTGCTGTATTGGTCGGCGGCGTCGTGGGGCCTGGCCATGGCGCTCAATCCCGATACGCTGGCGATCGATTTCCCCGCGGTCCGCGAACTGACCCAGCGTGGCCTGGAACTGGATGAAACCTGGTGGAACGGCGCGCTGCACGAACTCATGGTCGTGCTCGACAGCGTGGAGTTGCTCGGCGGTTCACAGGAGCGCGCGCGCAAGCATTTCGAGCGCGCCGTGGAGATCCAGAAGGGCCTGTCACCGGGCCCCTACATTTCCCTGGCCATGGGCGTCTCCGTGGCACGGCAGGATCGCGCCGAGTTCGAAAAGCTGATGAACCTGGCGCTGGCGGTGAACCCGGATGCCAACCCACCCGAGCGCCTGACCACACTCCTCTTGCAGCGCCGGGCCAGGTACTTCCTGGATCAGGCTGACTATTATTTTTTAAAGTAAGACCGTATTTGATAGGGAGATTGCCATGTCGAAACCTCAGATCCGTGTCCTTGGCGCCGCCGCCCTGGCGCTCACCGCCCTTGGGGTGTCACTGCCCGTGCAGGCGCTCGCGCCAATCACGATCAAGCTCGCCACCTTCGCGCCCGCAAACTCCGCGTGGCACAAGGCGCTGCTCGACATGGGCGACGTGTGGACCAAGTCCACCGAAGGCCGTGTGACCCTTCGCGTCTACCCGGGCGGCACGCTCGGGACTGAAGCCTCCACGGTGAAGATGATGAGCCCCGCAGTGGGCGAGCTGCAGGCGGCGCTGCTGCTGCCACCGGGGCTAGCCCGGATCAACGACGCGGTGGACGTCTTCGGTATGCCGTTCTTCCTCGAGTCTGATGAAGAGATGCGCGCCGTGTTTGCGACCCTGCGCCCGCTGATGACGCAACGCATCGAAGCCGCCGGCTTCAAGGTGCTCAACTGGGGCAACGCCGGATGGGTGCAGCTCTTTTCGAAGAAGGAAATCCGCACACTCGCCGACCTCAAGGCCGTGAAGCTCTACACGACCGAGGGCGACGACAAGTCAGTGCAGTGGTACAAGAGCAACGGCTTCCAGCCGATTCCGCTCTCGTTCAACGACATGGTGGGTGGACTCAAGCGTGGCATGATCGACGCCGCGCCAAGCCCGGCGTACGGTGCGTCGATGCTCCAGATCTTCCGGGACGCACCTTTCCTGCTCGACGTGAAGCTGGCCCCGCTTCTGGGCGCCACCGTCCTCACCAACGCGGCATGGGCCAAGATCGACGCCGGCGACCAACCCAAAGTGCTGGCCGCCGCCGCCACGCTCGAGCAGCGGTTCATGAACGAGGCGCCGAAGATGGACGCCGATGCCGTCACCACGATGTCGGCGCGCGGTCTCAAAGTCACCAGGCTCACGCCGGCGGCCATGGCCGAGTTCCGCAAGACGGCCGAAGTGCTGGTGGCCTCCATGCGCGGCACCACGGTGCCCGCCGACATCTACGACGCGGCTATGCAGGCGCGGACGGCGTTCAGAAAGTCCAAAGGAAAATAGGTGCGCCCGGCTCTCGTCAAACTCGAGAACTCGGTCGCGCTGCTCGCGATGGCGGGCATCATTGCCCTGCCGCTGGCCGAGATCGTGTTGCGCAAATGGTTTGCGACCGGCATTCCCGGCGCCGCGCCGTTTGCGCAGCATTTGACGATGTGGGTGGGGATGCTGGGAGCGGCGATCGCGGCCCGCGACGGCAAGTTGCTCTCGCTGGCCACAGGCGAGTTCCTGGCGCACAGCAGGTCCGCGCACGCGGCCAAAGTGGTCGCGGCGCTCATCGGCTCTGCGGTCACCACGGTCTTCGCGGTGGGCGCCGTCAATCTCGTGAAACTCGACCGCGCCGATGGCACCGAGATCGCCGCCGGCGTCCCGGTGTGGGTGGCCGATCTCGTGCTGCCCTTCGCGTTCATCATGATCGCGGCACGGCTCGTGTGGAACGCGTCCACCAGCTGGCTCTGGCGCGGCGTTGCGGTTGTTGGCCCGATTGCCGGTTATTGGCTCGCAACCCATCCGGAATTGCTGGACGGCCAGCCCGTGTGGCCGGCCCTTGGCATCATCATCGGCGCCTCGCTCCTGGGCGCACCGATTTTCGTGTTGCTGGGCGGCGCAGCTGCGGTGCTCTTCATGGCGCAAGGCAGCAAGCCGACCGTGCTGATGATCACGGCGTACCAGGAACTGACCGGGTCAGCCGGCCTCGCGACCATCCCGCTCTTTACGCTCGCCGGATACCTGCTGGCCGAGGGCAAGTCGTCTGAGCGCCTCCTTCGCATGTTCCGCGCGCTCGTCGGCTGGATGCCGGGCGGCACGGCCGTGGCGTCGGCGGCGTTGTGTGCATTCTTCACGCTCCTGACAGGCGGCTCGGGTGTCACCATCCTCGCCCTTGGCGGTCTGTTGTTGCCCGCCCTGCTCAAGGACGGCTACCGCGAACGCTTCTCGGTGGGCCTGCTCACGTCGGCCGGGTCGCTCGGTCTGCTGTTCCCGATGTCGCTGCCGCTCATCCTTTACGCGATCATCGCGAACATCGCGATGGAAGATCTGTTTATCGGAGGCCTGCTGCCGGGCACCCTCATGCTGGTGATGCTGGCGGCATACGGCATGCGCGAGGGGCTGAAATCGCGCGCGGCACGGCCCGCCTTTGTGGCCTCAGAAGCGCTTGCGGCGCTGTGGAATGCGAAGTGGGAGATCGGCCTTCCGATCGTGGTGATCACGGCGCTGCTTGGCGGCTACGCCACGCCGGTGGAGTCTGCCGCGCTCGCGGCGCTCTACGCATTCATCATGCAGCGATTCGTCCATCGCGACCTTCCGACCACGGGCGACGTCGTACGCGTCACCGCCGACTCGGTGGGCCTGGTGGGCGGCGTACTCGTGATCCTCGCAGTGGCCGTGGGACTCACCAACTACATGGTGAATGCGCAGGTGCCCGACGCACTGATCGCATGGACCACAAGCCACGTGGAGTCGCCGCTGATGTTCCTGCTGGCGCTCAACGCATTTCTGCTCGTCGTGGGCATGATCATGGATATCTTCTCGGCCATCGTGGTGGTGGTGCCCTTGATCTCCGGCGTCGCGGCCGCGTACGGGATCAACCCGGTGCACCTGGGGATCATCTTTGTGGCCAATCTCGAACTGGGCTACCTCACACCGCCGCTGGGCCTCAACCTGCTGCTGGCCTCGGTGCGGTTCAAACGACCGGCACTCGACGTGATGCGCGCCGCGATGCCGATGCTGATCATCCTGGCCATCGGGGTGCTCCTGATCACATACGTCCCGTGGCTCACGCTCGCGCCACTCGAGTGGTTCGGCCGCGGCCAGTCGGCGTTTTGAGCGTCCGCGCGATCAGCGACTGTTTTCGTGAAGACGCCGCACCGTCTCCACCAGCACGTCGCGGCAGACATCCACGTCGGCGAGCGTGACGTACTCCTCGATGCTGTGAAGCCCCGCTCCGCCGGGACCAAACAACACGGACGGGATGCCGGCGCCGGCAAGGATGGCCGCGTCGGTCCAGAACGACATGCCGACCGGGTGTGCCGGCAGGCCGCGCGCGGTGAGCGCAGTGGCGAGCGCGACAGGAAGCGGTGCCGACGGACTGAGTCGGTACGGCGGCCGCGACGTGAGCAGCCGCACCTGGCCGTGAAACCCAGGGGCGGCGGCGTGGAGATTCGCGAGAATGGTCTCCACCTCCCCAACGATCACACCATCGTCTTCCCCTGAGACCGTGCGTCGCTCAAACTGCAACACGCATCGATCGGGATACACGCTGAGTTCGCGGCCGCCGGTGATGATGGACGCGTGCAACGAGGGCGTTCCCTGGTGTTCGGACTCTGGGCGTCCCTGCAGTTCGCGGTCGGTCGCTTCGAGCGCCAACAACACACGCGCCATGTCCACGATGGCGTCGCGTCCCTCCAGCGGGCGGCTGCCGTGGGCGGCGCGGCCCGTGGTCACGACCTCGAGCCACGCGAACCCCTTGTGCCCCACCGCCATGGCGAGGTCGGTGGGCTCGGTCACGATGGCGGCATCCGCGGTCCATTCCTTGACGAGCGCGTCGGCGCCGGCGCTTTCGTACTCTTCGTCGGCCACACAGGCGACGATGAGCCGCCCGCGCCGCCAGTCTCGCGCGAGTTCGACGGCCGCCGCGATCATCGCGGCCACGCCGCCCTTCATGTCCTGGGCGCCTCGGCCGTAGAGTCGTCCATCCGCCACGCGGGGCGTAAAGGGGTTCGTCATGCCCTCAACGCCCACGGTGTCGAGATGCCCGCACAACATCACGGCCGGCCCGGCCTCGCGGCCCTCGAGTACGCCGATCACATTGGGCCTCCCCGGCGCGGCCTCCTGGAAGACCACGTCAAGGCCTCCGGCCCTGAGCGCCCGCGCGGCCACTTCCGCTACGGCGGCCTCGCCCGGTGCGCCAGGCACCAGCGACGGATTGATGGAATTGACCGACACGAGATCAGACAGCAGGGACAGGGTCGTCATTGCAGTTGGCATGATCTCAGATCGGGCGAAGTATTAACATCGGTCAGTCGAACCTCGATCCATGCAGCGCCCACCGCCACTCGCCATCGACATCGCTCGCGCCGTACGTGACCGCGGCGGGCGCGCGCTTGTGGTGGGCGGTTGGGTGCGCGACCAGATGCTGGGACGCGACCCGAAAGACCTGGACCTGGAAGTATTCGGTCTCGCAGCGGACACGCTCAAGTCAACGCTGGCCGCATTTGGCCAGGTCAACACCGTCGGCGAGAGTTTCACCGTGTACAAACTGGGCGACCTCGATGTGTCGCTGCCTCGTCGCGAATCAAAGACCGGGCGCGGCCATAAGGGCTTTGTCGTCGAAGGCGACCCGGGGTTGTCGTTCACGGACGCCGCGCGCCGGCGCGACTTCACGATCAATGCGATGTCGTTCGACCCGCTCACCTCGGAGGTCATCGACCCGTGGAATGGGGCCGCCGACCTCCAGTCGCGCATCCTTCGCGCGGTGGATCACAAGACGTTCGGTGAGGACAGTCTTCGCGTACTGCGCGCGCTGCAATTCGCGGCCAGGTTCGATCTGACCGTCGAGGATGGCACGCGGGAGTTGTGCCGGGCGCTGCCGCTCGACGATCTGCCGGCCGAACGCATCTGGGGTGAGGTCGAGAAGCTGTTATTGCGTGCCGAGCGCCCGTCGGTGGGTTTGGCGCTGGCGATGGACCTGGGCGTGGTGGATCGGTTGTGGCCCGAACTGCGTGCCCTCGCCGGGTGCGAGCAGGAGTTCGAGTGGCATCCTGAAGGCGACGTGTGGGTCCACACCCTGATGGTGGCCGACGAGGCGCGCAAGCGTATCGACGGCCTGGACCATCCGCGCGCGGTGGTGATGATGCTCGGCGCGCTCTGCCACGACATGGGCAAGCCGGCGACCACGAAGTTTGAAGACGGCCGCATCCGCTCGAAGGGCCATGAAGAAGCGGGCGTGGCGCCGGCGTCCCGGTTCCTCGATCGACTCAACATCCAGACCATCGGCGGCTACGACGTCCGCCACACCGTGCTCGGCATTGTGGCGCATCACCTGAAACCGACGATGTTTTATAAGTCGGCGTCGCCGGTGGGAGATGGGGCGTTCCGCCGGCTGGCGCAGAAGGTGGATCCGGAGCTGCTGGCCCGGTTCGCGAAGGCGGATTGCCACGGACGGCTGGGCAGGTTTGATTGCGCGGCGATGGATTGGTTTCTCGAGCGCGCACGTGCGCTCGGCGTGGAGCACCAGCCGCCGGCGCCGTTGCTGCTCGGGCGCCATGTGCTGGAACGCGGAGTGACTCCGGGCCCGGTGGTCGGGACGCTGCTGAAGGCGGTCTACGAGCAGCAGCTCGATGGGGCGGTGACGACGCTCGATGACGCGCTTGCGGCGCTCGACCGGCTACTCGACCCAGGGGTCGGGGGTCGCAGCTGACGTGCTCAGGACCTCATCAGCGCGAGCGGCATCGCCGGCGGCGACGAGAAGGTCAACGCCGGTCAGTCCAAGGTTGGGCCCCACGCCGCCGCAATCGTCGGCGCGGATGAGCGATTCGATTTCGGCGGCTTCCAGAACGCTGCGCGCCAGTTCCGCTTCAACGTCGGTGAGGAATGTTCGCACGACTACCAGGGACGTCTCCGTCATCGCGGCCTCCGTACTCTCATTATGGGGCCGCGATCGCCGCCAGGGGGAGTGGATTGGTGCTGGTGTTGTCGCCCGTAATCACACGCCGAAGATAACCCGCCTGTCCAAGGTGGAAGGCCAGATGCGCGGCGAGGTGGACGAGAAACGCCGTGGTGTTGACCGTTTTGCCGCCAAGCGGCATCGGATAGTCGCCGGCCATCGCCTGATCCGTCAGCTCCGGCAGCACCGATTCAATGACGCCGATCGTAGTTCTGAGCTCGGCCACCAGGCTGGCGCGGGTACCCTCGCGCTGACTGAATTCCAGTTC
The DNA here is from genome assembly GCA_046594875.1 of Vicinamibacterales bacterium. Lineage (GTDB taxonomy): Bacteria > Acidobacteriota > Vicinamibacteria > Vicinamibacterales > SCN-69-37 > SYFT01. Next base: position 37,120 of record JBKJQX010000013.1, on the reverse strand, counting down.
TCGGTTGCGCACGTACGACGTGCCGCCCAGGACCCGGCCGACAAAATCCTGGAGGTTGCCGCAGACATGAAGCGTCAGGTTCCCGGCGGAATTCGTTACGCCACGTCGCGTGTGCCAGACGCTGTCATCACTGGGAAACGCCTCGACCTCGCGGATGAAGCCCTGGAGTTCGCGAACGAGTTGGGTGGTCAAGATCGGAGTCAAAGTGGACATTGGAGGATGATAGTCCAGGGTCCAGGGTCCAGGGTCCAGGGTCCAGAGTCCGGAATGACCAATGGCGAAGAATGACGACATCGCGGGGTTGTATCGATTGCCGCCTGGTGAATTCACGGCGGCGCGCCATGCCCTGGCGAAGCAGATGGGAGCGGCGGGCGCAGACGTGCGCACCCTCGAAAAGCCCCACGCCGCAGCGTGGGCAGTCAATCAACTCTATTGGCAGCGGCGGCCGGCGTACGACTCACTCATGAAAGCTGCCGGAGTCATGCGCCAGGCGCACGCGCAGATGCTCTCGGGCCGCAAGGCCAACGTGCCGCAGGCGGAAGGCGCGCATCGCGACGCTGTGCGCGCCGCGACGATGGCGATTCGCGAAGTGGCGCAGGCTGCCGGCGAGGTCCTCTCGGGAGGAACGCTCGACGCCATCGCGGATACGTTGCGCTCCCTGCCGTCGAATGATTCGCCCGGCCAGCTCACGCGGCCGCTCAAGCCACTGGGGATGGAGGCGCTCAAAGGCATCGGAGTCCAGGAGCTTGCCCGCCGTAGCGCGGAGGGCGGGGGCGGGTCCAGGGTCCAGAGTCCAGAGTCCAGGGTCCTGAAGCGTGAACGCGCGAAACGCGTCAAGGCACTCGAGAAGGCGCTCAGGGTGGCGGAAGCGGCCGAGCGCGAGGCGGAAGCCGCGATGAATGACGCCCGCAAGGCCATCGCAAGAGTTGAACGCGACTACGCCGCTGTGCGCGATCGCCTCCAGTTCATCGAGAAGCAGCGCTCTGATGTGGAGCAGGAATCCCACCGCCGCGCCAGGGAACTGCAGGACGCCTCGAACGCCAGAACCCAGGCGGCGCAGGACCTGCAACGGATCACATGAAGGCATGAAGACATGAAGGAGCTTCTCTTTGCCCAGAGGATTTCCTTCAGTCCTTCATGCCTCGTGTGAGATTTCTTATATGGTTGTCACCCGCGTGACGCGACCTTCGATCGTGCGATCGCCCAGCGCAATGTAGAGATCGTCGTCGCTCACCGACAGCGAAAACGTCGTGCGGCGGTCGAGCGCGTCAACCATCGCGTCGATCAGGGCGCGATCGACACGATACAACTCGAGCGCCTCAAGGCGATGGATGCGCTCATTCGCCCAGAGCCGCAGCATCTGCGTGGGGTCTTTGTGCGCGTAGACCGCGACGCGCGACGCGGCTTTCCCCGCCTTGTGCACACGCGCGGCGTCGGGCGTGCCAATCTCAATCCACGCGCCAATCGCGCCCGTCAGGTCGCGCACGGCGATGGTGGGCTCGTCCGGGTCGGAAATGCCCCTGGAAAATGCAATCCCGTCGTTGTACTCCAGGCAATACGCCAGCACCCGCGTGACCAGGTAGTCCTCAGACTCCGACGGATGCCGGGCCACGCGCAGCTCAAGGTGCTCGTAGACACTTCGATTACTGTCGGCAAGATCGATCTCGAAGTTATAGATAGTGGATGTCTGCGCCATCAGCCGCCCGGCCGCAGCCGGCCGTTGCCTCCGGCCTTTGGCGTGCCGGCCGCATGTTCCGGGTCGGTCGCTTCCGCTCGGCCCTCGACGACGATCTCAATCGCGCGCCGCTTCTCTTCGTTCAGCATGTCGTGCACCGCGCCCATCGCCCCAGGGCCGGGTCCCGATCGGTACCGCCGGCCGTTCGGTCCCTTGCGGCCACGCACGCGCCAAAACAAGATCACGACGAACAGCAGAACCACGCTCCACACGACCGTCGTGAAGATCATCTGCGGGGGCACTGGCTGTAACTCTATCCCTTGCGGTACGCTTGGCGCATGCGAGCCGCCCTCGTCGCCACCCTCCTGGTCCTGCTCGTGGTCCCGGCGGCGGCACAAACGCCTGTGCAACCGCCTGTCGCGCCATTGCCCATCGCGCCGCTGCCCAGGGTGGTGTTCGATGTCAGGGGCGGGTTCGCGTCCAGCGGACAGGACGCCACCACGGCCACGGGCCTGAAAGTGGCGTCCACGGATATGCCAGGACGCCTGCGCTCGGCGGTGGTCGGCCTGCACGTCTACCCGTTCCGGCGCGGGGGATTCAAACTCGGCTTCGGGGGCGAACTGCTGATGGGCTCCGCGGCGGCCCAGAAGACCGACACCGCCGGCAAGGCCGTGGGACCGGTCATCCGGCGGCGCCTCAACGCCGTCTCGGGCCAGATCTCCTTGAACTTCGGCAAAGGCGGCGGCTGGAGCTACCTCACCGCAGGCAGCGGGCCACTCAAATTCGAGAGTTACCTGGATCAGGCCACCCCGGACAGCGTTGGGGCGAGCACGCTCAACTATGGAGGCGGGGCCCGGTGGTTCACCAATGCCCACCTGGCCTTTGCCGTGGACCTGCGGTTCTACCTGACCAGGCCCGCGCTGGCCACCACTCTCACGGCCGCCCGGGAGCGCCAGCGCATCTTCCTTCTGTCCCTCGGAATTTCGCTCAAATAGGCCTTCGGCTATACTTGAGAGCTTGAAAGGACTGCGAATTTGAGTAAGGACGATCTGATTGATGTCCAGGGCACCGTGGTCGCCGTGCATAGCGGCGGCCTGTATCGTGTCCAGGTGGATTCGGGCCACGAAGTTTTGGCCCAGTTGAGCGGCCGGATGCGCCGCTTCCGCATTAAGGTCGTGCCGGGAGACCGGGTCACGGTGGGCGTCTCGCCCTACGACCCCGTCAGAGGCATCATCACCTTCCGGGCACGCTAGCGTGCCGAGTCAACGCTTCGCACCACACTCAGCTTGACCACACACTCAGAAGCTCCCAGACCACAACGGCGCAGGCGAATCAGTGGAGGGGGTGGCGGCGGCGCGCGCCCGGCCCACCGACCCAGCGGCAGCGCGAAGTCCATGTCCACGACGCGCGTCTCGCAGCCGTTCGACCCCGCACCAGTCCCCTTCACATCGCTCATCACTGAGCCGGCGGTGCTCGACGCGCTCGCGCAACGCGGCTACGTGCAGACCACACCGATTCAGAGCGCGGTGTTGCCTTACGCCCTGACCGGCCGCGGCGTCATCGGCTGTGCGGAAACTGGCACGGGCAAGACCGCCGCGTATCTGTTGCCGATTCTCGTGAAGCTGATGGCCGCGGGCCACACGGATTCACACAACACGATTCGCGCGCTGATCCTTGCGCCCACCCGCGAACTCGCCACGCAGATTGACGACGAGATTCAGGGCTTCGCGTATCACGCACCTGTCGCGAGCGTCCCCGTCTACGGCGGCGTCCCCATGGAGCCCCAGGAACGCGCCCTCAAAGCCGGCGTCGACATCGTCGTCGCCACGCCCGGGCGGTTGCTGGACCACATGCGGAGCAATGTGGGCGACTTCTCCCACGTGGAAGTGTTTGTGCTCGACGAGGCGGACCGCATGATGGACATGGGTTTTTGGCCCGACGTCCGCCGCATCGCGGAAATGATGCCGGCGACGGCCAACCGCCAGACCATGCTGTTTTCGGCGACGATGCCGGAAGAGGTGATGCGGTTTGCGGATGAACTGTCGCCGGATGCGGCGCTCATTCAGGTGGGATCGAGCCGCGGCCCGGCCGCGACGATCACGCACGAAGCGCGCATCGTGTCGTCGCGCGAAAAGCCCGCGGCCCTCGCACGAGAACTACGTCGCGAACGGGGCACGGCGATCGTGTTTGTGAACACCAAGATCGGGTGCGACCGGCTCGCGCGGGAACTCCATCGATCAGGTCTGCGCGCGGCCGCGGTGCATGCGGACCGGCCGCAAAAAGAGCGGACGGAGACCATCGAGGCGTTCCGGTCCGGTCGCGTCAAAGTGCTCGTGGCCACGGACGTGGCCGCGCGTGGCCTCGACATTGACGATGTGGCGCTCGTGGTGAATTACGAAGTGCCGCGATCGGTGGACAGCTACGTGCATCGCGTGGGCCGCACCGGCCGCAACGACGCCACGGGCCATGCGCTCACGCTGGCCGACGAGCACGAGCGCTCCTACCTCGAAGACATCGAAAAGGCCTTCGGGCTCAAACTCCTTCGCTGACCACAGATCACGACGGATCACGGAGAGGCGCAGAGGCGCGGAGGTCCTCGGGCCTCGGCCTTGAAGCCCAGGCCGAGCTACGTACGGCCCCCCAGAACTCCTGGACCCCAGGACCGCAGGACCCTGGACCCTGGACCCTGGACCCTGGACAGGCTTACAGTCCCCCTATGCCAAGAACGCATGTGGGAGCGCGCACCGCGCTGATGGCGCTGGCGCTGGCGGGAGCTGTGGGTTGGCCGGCGATGGACGCGCAGCAGGCGCCACCAGCGCCGGCGCCGATCGGCACGGGAATGATCGCCGGGCGCGTCGTCGACAGTGAGACCCGCCAAGGAGTGCCAGGCGCAATCGTGATGCTGGCTGGCGTCCGGCTGGCGGCGGCAGGCGGCGGCGCGGTCGGAAGACCCGGACCGCCCGTGAGAGCAGACTCGCAAGGGCGATTCGTCTTCTCCGCTCTGCCGACGGGTACCTACCTCGTGCAGGCGCAGCTGGAAGGCTACTCTGGCAGCTCCGGCGCCGGCTTCGGCACGATGGAGTTGGCCAATGGGGCAATGGTCACCGATGTGCGAATCCAACTGGTCAAACTCGGCACGATCAGCGGCACCGTTCGCGACGATGGCGGAGACCCGGTCGTGGGCGTGGAAGTGTTGGCGTTTCGTCGGACGACGGCGCAGGGACGGCCGCCGGTCTTGGCGGGCGACGGCCGCTCCAGGACTGACGACCGGGGACGCTACCGCATCACGAACCTGCAGCCTGGCGAGTACTACCTCTGCGCATGCAACCGGGAACCGATTCCGTTCGACGGCCAGTTGCTGACAACACTGGCGGCACGGCCGCTGGACTTGCTCGCGGTCGCCGGGCGGGCGGCGAAGGCAGGCGCCGACGCCGCGAGCCTCGACACGACACTGCGGACATTCGCGCCGACGTTCCATCCGAACACGCCTCTCGCGAGCCGCGCGGTACGCGTCAAGGCGTCAGGCGCCGAGCCGCAAACGACAATCGACATCGAGGTGTCCGCCGTCCGTGCCGTGCGGGTCTCGGGCATGGTCCTGGGAGCGCCAAGCAGCTTTGCGGCGGGCGCCCTCAGGCTCATTCCCATCGGCGACATCCCGGAAGCGGCCGCCATCACTCAACTCGTGCCGATGCTCGTGCAGCCTGACGGTAGGTTTGACTTCGTGGGCGTGGCGCCAGGCCAATACTTGTTGGAAGTTCGGTTCACGCCAGGTACGCCTGGCGGCGGCCCATCGGGCGCGGCATTGGCGTTCATCGGTGGGAGAGGGGCCCCAGCCGGCGCCGCTCGCGGTGGTGGACCTCCGGCCGAAATGATGTGGGCATCTCAGCCAATCGCCGTCGGCGATGAGGACGAGACAGGGCTCGTGATCGGATTGCAGGCCGGGGCCACAATCAGCGGTCGTCTTGAGTTCGTCGGCAACTCACCCCCACCGCCACCGACGCCGCCAGTGCAACCGGGTCAGCCGGCCACGTCGCGCCCCAACGGCATACAACTGAATCCGCTGGACGCACCGCCCAGGGGCAGGGCCTTCACTACAACCGTCACCCCCGATGGCACGTTCCGGATGCCAGGTGTGGTCCCCGGGCGCTACGTGGTTTCACCGGCTATCAACGTCCCCGGTTGGCCAACATTGCAATCCATCACACTGGGCGGCGTGGATATCACCGACACGCTCCTCGATGTTGATGGCCGTGATCTGAACAACCTGGTGGTGACCGTCACCGACGTCGCGATGGCGGAGATCCGCGGCACAGTCGCCGGCAGCGTCGGCAGCCAGGACGCCGACACCTGGATTCGACTGTTTCCGGCCGACCGCCGCTACTGGGATGAACCGTTCGGCGCATTCGCCCGGTTCAAGAACGCGCGGGTCGAGAAAAACACATTCACACTGACGCGCGTACCGGCCGGCGAATACTACGTGGTCGCCGTGAACGAAGGGGGCCTCGAATGGATGGAAAAGGCGACGCTCGACCTCATGGCGCGATCGGCCGACCGCGTGCGTGTCGTGAACGGCGACAAGAAAGCCCTGGAGGTACGACGGTGACGCGCATCGCGATTGGCCTGTTCGTGATGGCGGTTGGGACAGTGTCGTTCGTCTCCGCCGCGCAGACCGGCAGCGCAACCCAGGTCCCGCAGCGCGACACGCGGAAGCCCGCAACGCCGAGCGGTCCCGTCGCCCCGGCACCAACGGGCACGGGAACGATCGCCGGCGAAGTGGTGGCTGATGTCAGCGGCGCAAAACTGCGCCTCGCCCACGTCGTGCTGATCGGAGCCACCACCGGCGTGCTGAAAGTCACAGCGACGGACGCCGCCGGAAAGTTCACCTTCACCAACCTGCCCGTCGATCGTTACACCGTGGGCGCAAGCAAACTGCCCTACCTCGGTGCCGTCGCAGGCGCCCGTCGGCCCGTGCGGCCGGGAGCGCCAGTAGCACTCGCTGAAGGCGCGCGGATCGACAACGTCACGATTCGGCTGCCGATGGGCGCGGCCGTTTCGGGCGTGATCTACGACGAACAGGGAAAGCCGGCACCCGGCGTCAGCGTGAGCCTGCAGCAACGCAAAGTGCAGAACGGCGAACGAGTGCTGGCTGGGGTCGGAGGCACCGTGTCCACCGATGATCGCGGAGCCTACCGCGTGTACGGGCTGGCGCCTGGAGAGTATCTGGTTATCGCCATGCCGTTGCGCCAGAACGCGAATGTGCGCGCGCTTACCGACGCTGACGTGGACTCCATGTTGAAGGGTGGCGCCGCGCCGGCGCCGACACCCGACGAAGCCAACATGACCTTTGCGCCCGTCTACTTCCCCGGCACGACGCGCCTGAACGACGCACAGCCGGTGCTGATTGCGACCGGCGAGGACCGGCAGAACCTCGATCTGCGGCTCGAACGCGTCAGGACGTCGCGCATCGAAGGCACGGTCGCGACGAGCGACGGGCAACCGCTGCAGGGCGCCAGCATCCAACTCGGCACAACGGCCGGCACCAGTCCGATGCAAGTCGCCTCGACGATCAGAGTCGGGCCCGAAGGGCGCTTCGGCATGACCGCGGCGCCGGGTTCGTTCACGTTGATAGCGCGCGGGAGCGGAGCCCAGAACGGCCATTTCGCGTTCACGGTGGTGGACATCGCTAATGTGGACGTCACCAGCGTTCAACTGACGCTGCAGCCGCCGCTCTCGTTTGCAGGCAGACTGAAGGCCGCCGGCACCACGGCACTACCGGCCCTCGGGGGCCATCGCATGGAGGTGCGATCCCTGTCGCGGGCTTCGGATGGCGCGGCCCAGGTGACGCCGACGACGGCCGCTGGAGAGTTTACGGTCACGGGCCTTGTGCCAGGCCGATACGTGATCGGGAACGCACCGTTTTTTGGCGCCTCGACGGCCAGCGTGACGTGGGGCCTGGAGTCGGTCATGGTGGACGGGAAAGACGTCACAGACCTCCCCGTGTCCATTTCACCCGAGTCTGTTCCAAAAGAAGTGGTCGTCACGCTGGGCGACCGTTGGCAGGAACTGTCGGGACGACTGTCTGACGCTGCGGGCAACGGCGTCAGCGACTACACCGTCATGGTCTTTCCGGTGAACCCCGAATACTGGCTCTTTGGCTCGCGCCGCATCGTCACCACCCAGCCAGGCACCGACGGGCGCTTCAGCGTCGGTGGCCCCGGCCCCGCGCTGCTGCCGGCCGGCGAGTACTACCTGGCTGCCGTCACCGACGTGACGAAGGACGAACAATACGACCCGGCGTTTCTGCAGTCGCTGGTCACCGCCTCGCTGCGCATCACTCTGGCGCCTGGTGAAAAGCGCACGCAGAACCTGGCGATTCGATGAGACACACAAAGTGCGCTGCTGTGCTGGCATGCTGCGTTGTACTAGTGCAGGCGAGCACCGGGGCACTTGAACACCAGGAGATTGGTAGCGGCGTCATTGGGGGCGTGGTTCGCGATGTGACGAGCGGTCAGGCGGTGGAGGGCGTCACGGTGACCATGACCCTGCCCAGCACGGGCCCGTCACCCAGGCCCACGGCGGCCGCGCCACGACCTTCCGCACCGGCGTCGAAAACAGTTCGGACGGATTCACAGGGACGATTCGCGTTTTCCTCACTCACACCCGGCAGGCACACGTTTCGTGTGCAGCAGATGGGCTACGCGCCTGTCCGCGGCGCGGCGGTCACGCTCGCGGCCGGCGAGGTGGTGACCGACGTCGTCCTCCAAATCGGCAGGCACGGCAGCATCTCGGGCACTGTGCGCGACGATGCAGGTGATCCGGTGGTGGGGGTGAGCGTGAGGACGTTCAACAGGCGCCTGGTCGGCTTCAGACCCGGGCTCTTTCCACGGGGCACGGCCATCAGCGACGACCGCGGCCAATTCCGTATCGCCGACCTTCCCCCAGGCGACTACCTCGCATGTGCGTGTGCTCGAGACCCCCTACCCATCGACAAGGACCTGCTCGACAGGATGACGACGTTTTCGGTGCCTGTGACGGGTGTGGCGCGACAGCTCAACGACACCGTGCTGACGTTTGCGCCGACCTTCCACACGGGCAGCACGCGCGTGTCTGATGCCGTGCCAATCACCGTGGGCTACGCCGATGACCGGATGGGCGTGGACATCACGCTGCGCCCCGAGTCACCGCGACGCGTGTCGGGCCAAATCGCCGGGGGCGGACCGAATGTGGGCACCGCCTACACATTGCTCCTCTTGCCCGAAGATGATGACCCTGCGGCCATCGGTATTTCCGAGATGCCTCCGGTCGAAGTGACACCTGAAGGGAGCTTCCACTTTGCGGCGGTCACGCCGGGCAAGTACACGCTGGAAGCCTTCGCCAAGGAGGGGAAGTCGGGCATGTCGGCCTCGGTTGCCGTCACGGTCGGTGATCGCGACGTCACTGACGTGGTGGTGCCCCTGGGCGACGGAACGACCGTGCGGGGACGAGTGCTCTTTTTCGGCACGGCCGCCCAGCCAGACGCCACTGCTATGCAGCGGTCATCAGTTGGGCTGGTGCCGACTCAACTGACACCCGGACTCCTGATCGGCCTCGGGACGTCCGGCAGCGTCGGCTTTCGGACTAATCTCTCGTCCTCTGGTACGTTCTCGATAGCCGGCGTTCGACCAGGCCGATATCTGGTTACAGGCAGCGGATTCGGTCCTGCGTGGCACACGGTCGAGTCTGTCCGGGCAGACGATGCGCCGCGCACCGACGCATTCGTCGATGTCCCGCCACACGGGATCGAGTCCTTGGTCGTGACGATGTCGGACGTCGCCCTGGCCACGCTTGAGACCATCGTCGCCCTCGGCAAGTACGAGTTGTCGAACGAGATGCGAGTCGCCCTCTTCCCGGTGGACCGCACGTACTGGTCCGAGCCCTTCATGGCCCCCGGACGGTTCACGTTCGCGTGGGTCACTGCCAACGGCACCGCCACATTCCCGAATGTCCCCGCAGGCGACTATCACGTGGCGCTGATGGCAGCCAACAGCGACCTCTCTCCTGAGCGCATGGCCGAGTGGGCGAAGGGCGCGGCAACGGTTCGCCTCAGGCCCGGCGAGAAGACGACGGTGGCGGTGAGGCGGTAGGGTCCAGGGTCCAGGGTCCAGGGTCCAGGGTCCAGGGGCAGCGTGACGCGAGGCTCTTCGAAAAAGAGAACCTCCGCGCCTCTGCGCCTCATGTGATCCGTCGTGATCGTGAATGCCGCGTGATCTTAGTCCGAGAATTCTTTCGCGAGTTCGACGAACTCCCCGTCCGGATCCAGGTCGCGATACTGCTTCCAATGCGCGCGCGCCTCGGCTGATCGTCCGAGCTTTTCGAGCGTCACCGCCAGATAGAAGTGCGCCTCGGGATACGCGGGATTGATCGCGAGCGCTTCGCGGTACGCGACCACGGCATCTGGGTACCGCGCCAGGTCATGATGGATGTTGCCGAGGTTGAAGTACGCCTCGAAACATTCGGGGTCGATGCGAATCGCCTTTTCGTAGATCGCATCGGCCTCCACAAGTTCGTCGCGCTCGTAGTGGATGTTGGCGAGATTGACCAGCGCGGGCACCAGCATCGGGTCGAACAACAACGCCCGTCGGTAGGCGGATGCCGCGCCCTCCAGGCTCCGTTCATCCCCATCGTCGAGTTCGGCGCCCTCAAGGAAATACTTGGCGGCCAGCGTGTAGTTCGCCGACTGGATCGCCTCGGCGCGTTCGCTGGGAAACAACGACGTGGCCGACTTGCGGCGCTCGGGCAGCGACACGACGCGCGCGTGCGGACGGTCGGAGCGCGCCGGCTGGAAGTCGAACGCCATCTGACCCGTGCGTTCGGCGAGCATCGCGCGAAGAATGGCGTGGAACGAGAGGCCGCGTTCGAGATCAGCGGCCGCGGCTTTCACCACGTGCAGGTCGGCAAACGAATAACGTCCGGCGACCGTACGAATGAGTCCCCACTTCTCAAGGTACCTGAGGTGATCGTCGCGAAGCCCCGGGTACATGCCCTGCAAATCGCGCGAGGAGTAGTACTGCGCGCGCAGGGTCTCGAGATCGGGGAGGCCGGCGATGCGGCACAGCTCGTCCTCGGTCATCACACGACGCACCGAGGCAGGCCACTCCGCCGGCAACGGATCACCGGTGGTGACCAGGATCGTGGTGTTGGGACTGAGGGTGAAGGCGCAGGTGCCGCCGAGGCGTTCAACGACCGAACGCAGGTCTCGGCGCGAGAGCACACCACCCTTGCCTACCACCGAGACGTGCTCTGCGGCAAACGGGTGATCGACGGGAATTGGCGCGGGCATGCTCACAGGCAGTCTGTGGCCGATGTTAGCATCTGCCCATGCTCCTCGCCGGTGACATCGGTGGAACCAAGACGCTCCTCGGGCTCTTCGAGCGCGACCGGGGTCGTCCGCGAACCCTGGTGGTGCGGGAATACGCCACACTCGACTTCGACAGCTTCGATGAATTGACGCAGGTCTTCCTCGACGACACACGCGCCGCGTCGTCGCTCACGGCGGTGTGTATTGGCGTGGCGGGACCGGTGACGGGGCTCGTTGCGCGACTCACCAACGTGCCGTGGCTTGCCGACCTTTCGACACTGGCCGACCGGCTGGGCGACTGTCCGGTGCAGTTGCTCAACGATCTGGAAGCGATGGCGCATGCGGTCACCGTGCTCGAGCCGCACGAGATCGCCGTGCTGCAGGACGGCGTACGGGTGCAGGGTGGCAATGCGGCCATCATTGCCGCGGGCACCGGATTGGGTGAGGCGTTGCTGCACTACGTGGATGGACGGTTTGTGCCGTCGGCATCAGAAGGCGGCCACGCGGACTTTTCCGCGCGCACGCCGCGTGAGTTGGCTCTGGTTGAACATTTGACGGCGATCCATGGCCGTGTGGACAACGATCGGGTCATCTCGGGCCCGGGCCTGGTGAATATCTTCCGATTCACCCACGGCGCCACCGGCGCCGGCGTCGTCTGCCCGGCCATCGGGCCGGATGTGGAGAGTGGCGAGATGCCGGCGGCCATCAGCGCCTCCGCGCTGTCCGGCGATTGCGAACAGTGTGTGGAAGCGCTGGACATGTTTGTGGAGGCCTATGGGGCCGAGGCCGGCAATCTGGCCCTGCGGTCGGTGGCCACGGCCGGGGTCTACATCGGGGGCGGCATCGCACCCAAGGTGCTGGCCGCGCTTGAATCGGGTCCGTTTCTTAACGCTTTTTGCGCAAAAGCCCCGCTGTCGGACCTGCTCCGCACCATGCCTGTGTCGGTGATTCTCAATCCGGCCGCGGGGCTGCTTGGGGCTGCCGTTCGCGCGTCGGGGATGTAGTAGCATCTCCAGCGAATATCCAAGAGGAATTCTTGGGATCTTTACAGATGGAGGACAAATGCGTCACAAGTTCGTAATCCTCGCGGTGTTGGGGCTGTTGCTGGCCCCGGTTACCGCCCTGGCCCAGTCGACCGGCGCGATCACCGGCCGTGTCGCGGCTACCGACGGGTCCCTGCTGCCCGGCGTCACCGTGGAAGCCTCGGGCGATGTACTGCCTGGCGGCCGTATGGCGGTGACAAGCACCAACGGTGACTATCGGCTGTCGGCGTTGCCCCCGGGCATGTACACGGTGACGTTCACGTTGTCGGGCATGCAGACGGTGACCCGCATGGCGCAGGTGCAGTTGTCGACCGACACCTTTGTCAACGCGACGCTGTCCATTCAGGGCGTCAGCGAGACCGTCACGGTCACGGCGACCGCGAGCCTCGTGGATCCGGGGGCGGCGACCATCAAGAGCGGCGTCACCGCCAGGCAGATTGCCTCGCTGCCCGTGGGTAACGAATACCGCGACCTGCTGAAGCTCATTCCCGGCGTGCAGTACTCGCAGGACGCCGTACGCGGCCCCAGCGGTGGCGGCAGCGGCCAGGACAACGTCTACCAGTTCGACGGCGTCAACGTGACCCTGCCGCTCTTCGGCACGCTGTCCACCGAGCCTTCGTCGCATGACATCGCACAGGTGACCACGATCAAGGGCGGCGCGCGGGCCGTGGACTTCGACCGATCGGGCGGCTTTACGATTGACTCGGTCAGCAAGTCGGGCACGAGCCGCCTGATTGGCGAACTGAGCTACAAGTTGCAGAACGATGCGATGTCGGCCGACCTCAAGAGCGGTCAGGTGTCACAGTTCGAGCAGAAACGTACCTGGATGACCGGCAGCATCGGCGGCCAGCTCCTGCCGAACAGGGCGTTTTTCTACGGGTCGTATTACCGCCCCGAGATTTCGCGCGAGAACCGGGCGAACCTGTATGGTCCGCTGCCGCAGTTCGAGCGTGTGCGCAACGAGTACTTCGGGAAGATCACGCTGACGCCGGTGCGCGACCTGCTGATCAACGTCAGCTACCGCGATTCGAAGCGCGACGATGTGAGCAATCTGTTCGCCTCAAACGCGTCCAGCACCACCGGAACGGGCGAAGAGGCGTCGCAGAAGATCACGATCGCGGAAGGATCGTGGGTCATCAGCTCGCGCAGTGTTGCCACCGCGAAGTACACGCGCTTTGACAACCAGAACCTGAGCAAGCCCGACTTCCTGTCGTCGGCGCAGGCGTCGAGCACGATCGGTTCCCGCCTGGACGTGGCCAACCTGATTTCGCAGGGTCGGCTCACGCTCCCGACACCGGTGACCGGCAACACGGCGTTCAACACGTTCCTGCAGCCGTTCCTCAACCAGTACGGCTACGTCAATGCGAGCGGCGTCCGGACTGCGGGCATCAACGGCTACGCCAGCCAGTTCAACGACCAGGACTTCTTCCGCGACCAGATTCAGCTGGCCTACAACCTGTCATTCGGCAATAACGTCACGCATGAACTGCATGCCGGGTTCCAGTGGTATGAAGACCGCGAAGATCTGCTGCGCGGGTCGAACGGCTGGGGTGAAATCACGATCCCAGGCGGACGCACGTCGCTGAGCGGCACACCCATTTTCTTCACGGCCCGCTACCAGGCACAGTCCACTGGTGTGGCGGCGCCGATCAGGTCGAAGTACCGGTCGCAGAACATCGAGGTCAACGACACGATCCGCTGGAACAACTGGTCGTTCAACCTGGGCGCGGTGGTCAGCCATGACACGTTGTTCGGACAGGGTCTGAAGGAGGCGGCGGGCACATTGTCCGGTTACGTCTCGTCGCCCGGCACCGAGTACAAGATGTACGACATCCCCTGGAAGAAGATGATCCAGCCCCGCGTGAGCGCGGTACGGACGTTTGAGACCGGCGACACGATCTACGCCAGCTACGCCCGTTACAATCCGGCGGCCAGTTCGCTGCCGCGCGCGGCGTCGTGGGACCGCAACCTGACAGGCACCTTTATCGACGCGCACTTCGATGCCGGCGGTAATCTCTTCGCCGCCGTCCCCGTCGGATCGTCGTCGGGCAAATTGTTCGTCGAGGACATGACGCCCCGCAGGGTGGACGAATACATGATCGGCACGAGCATGCAGATGAGCGACAAATTGACGTCGCGCGTCTACGGCCGGTACCGTTCGGGCTCGCACTTCTGGGAAGACACCAATAACAACGCGCGGGTGGCGTTTAATCCACCAGCGGGAGTGCCGCGTGAGCTGTACATCCCGGACCTGGATGCGAAGCGCGCGCAGATCGGCAGCGGCGGCGCGGTCGCGCTGGGGTCGTCGTATGTAATCGCCGAACTGGACGGGGCGTACTCGAAGTACTACGAGGCGACGGCTGAGTCCGAGTATCGGTCGGGCAACGTGTTCGTCCGTGGGTCCTACACCTGGAGCCACTATTTCGGGAACTTCGACCAGGACAACACCACAGTGGGCAACGACGCGGCCATCTTCATCGGCTCGTCGAACCTGGCCGACGGCGGCGGGCGCCAGGTCTGGGACAACAAAGAAGGCGACCTGCGCGGCGACCGGCGTCACATGATGAAGGTCTACGGCTACTACACGCTGCCGTGGCAGGCCACTGCGGGTGTGTTTGCCGTGGCGCAGTCGGGACAGCCGTGGGAGGCGTGGGACCGCACCGCCTATCCCGCGTCCATCATCGGCACCAGCACCAGCGACCTGATCCGCAACGCGGAACCCGCAGGCACACGGCGGACAAAGTCGCACTGGCAGATGGACCTGAAGTACACGCAGAATTTCCGGTTCGGTGGCCGTTACAACCTGCAGTTGGATGCGGACCTGTTCAACGTGCTGGACAAGCAGACGGGCTACAACTTCGAGCCCTCCAAGAACAGTTCCCTGTTCAACACGCCGCGGTCGTACTTCTCGCCTCGGCGGCTGGAAGTGGCCGCCCGGTTCCAGTTCTAGGACCGCGGTCGCAGACACCCAAAGGCCCGGCGGGGGTTCCCCCCGCCGGGCCTTTTTTTTGTGTGTCCACAAACACGTGTCCAAAAACACGTCGGGTGTCTTTTTACGAAAACGGACACCAGTGCCGATTTCAGCCCAAATTCAAGAACCGCAGCACTACGGAAATGACGTCGGGTGTCTTTTTCGATGAAAAAGACACCCGACGTGATTACAGAAAAGTCATTTGAACAGGCGCTCGGTGGCGATGAGGCCGCGCGTCGTGGCATCCGCGCCACGCCGCGCCGCCTCAATCCTCGCCGCCCGGTCCGGCTCGTTCAGCAACACGCTCACCTGCGCGCGCTTGAAGAGCGCCATGGCCCTCGCCGGATGCGTCGCCGGCACCAGGTCCAGCGCCCGCCGCGCGTCGTCCAGACGACGCGCGGCGAGGTACAGGACGCCCAGCTCCAGGTGCTGCGCGAACGCCGCGCCCTGCGCGGCGCTCGCGCGCTCAAACGCCCCAATCGCCACCTCCGTCTGCTGCGCCCCCATCGCCACCTGGCCGAGCTGCACCAGCTCGGCCGGTGACGCCGGGCGCAGGGCGAACAGGCGCTGGCGCAGCGCCACGCTGTCGGCGAGCCGGCCCTCGCGCTCCCGCGCGAGGGCCAGCGCCTCAAGCGCCGGCACGCGCTCGGGCGACTCCGCCAGCACCTGCTCGAGCAGCGGCAGCGCGAGGTACAGGCGCACGTCCTGCGACTTCGGCGCGAGCGCGGCCGCCTTGCCGAACGTCTCCACCGCCAGCGCATCCCTACCGAGCGAGGAGTACGCGGTCGCCAGACGCATGGTTGCGTCCAGATTAAAGGGATCGGCGGCCAGAATTTGCTTCAGCAGCGGCACCACCTGTTCGTAACGGCCTTGCACAAACAACGTGGACGCGGCGTCGATCACGGGAAAGAGCTTGACCATGTCCGCGGGCCTGGGCGCATCGCGCCGCACCAGCGGCGCGGTGGAGCCGCTGACGTAGCCGAGGCTCGCCAGTTTCTGGCGCGCCTCGTTATCGAGCGGCGGGGTTGACGCCGATCCCGCAGCATCCACCGTTGGCACAGGATAGTCGTCGAGCACCGCCCGCAGGGGCGCCGGCAATGAGGCCGATGCGCCGAGGTCGCGCACCTCGCCGGCATCGGCCAGCACGTCGTAGACCTCGATGCGGCCCGAGAGAATGGCCTTCAGCGAGCCTGAGACGGCCATGATCTGCGGCTGCCAGCCCGCCTGCAGAAACGGCTTCATCGCTTCGCCGATCACGACCTCAGCCGTGAGCGTCCCTGCGCTCAGGCTCTCGCTCGAAGGGCGTCCTGCCCAGCCCGTCAGCGTATGAAAGATTCGGCGCGTACTGACCGGCGTGTCCACAACCCCAGGCGAGACGCCTGGCCCCACCACCACCAGCGGCACCCGCATCGTGGACTGATATAAGAGCTGGCCGTGTTGCGGCTCACCGTGATCGCCCAGCCCCTCACCATGATCGCTCGCGACGACAATCGCGGAGGTGCCTCCTCGAGCGGCCACGCGCGCCTCAAACGCCTCTACAAAGCGGCCCATCTGCTCATCCATCGCCGCCACTTCTGCGCGGTACGGATCCGTCGGATACCGACTGCGATACGGCTCGGGTGGTTCGTACGGCGCGTGGGCATCGAAGTAATGCACCCACACGAACAACGGCTCCTGGCCCGCCGCCTGCGACAGATGCGCCAGCGCTCGGTCAGTCGTCTCACGCGACGTGCGCTCGGCCCGTCCGCCCGACAGCTCATCGTCGTACACATCGAACCCGCGCGCGAGCCCGAAGCGACGTGCGAGCACAAACGAAGAGACAAAGGCGGCGGTGCGATACCCGGCGGCCTTGAGCGCTTCAGCCACCACCGGATGCGTGGCCGCCAGGAATCGCGCGTTTTCGTGGACACCGTGCCCGCCTGGGTACGCGCCGGTCATCATCGAACTGTGTGACGGCAGCGTCTCTGGGACGGTTGCATACGCCTGCGAAAACGCCCGCCCCCGCGCGGCCAATCGATTAAACGCCGGCGTCTCCACGCCGATCGCACCAGGCCCGATCGCATCGGCGCGCGTGGTATCAAGCGTGACGAGCAGGATGGACGGCCGCGGCACCGCAGTCGACGCGGGCGCCGGGCCGTCACCACCACAGGCAGCGGAAACCCCGAGCGCCGCCAGCGTGCACAGGGCGGCAGCGGCCCACTTCGTCATTGATCCATTTCCAAGGAGCCGGGGTCTTCCGCCTTCGCTGAAGCTTCGGCGGACCGCCGTAGCCTTGGCGGAGGCTGGTTAGACCCGGCGAATTCGCCGGACCTGAAGGTCCGGCCTCCGAAGACACGTGCCCGCCTTTCTCCAGCCATCTCTCTACTTCCCTGCTTTCCTCTCGGCTTTCCAGACGTTTGCTTCCTTCTGGAACGCGCCGTAATAGATAGTGCGGCCGTCGGGAGACGTGGCGATATTGAGGTCGGGGTCCGGCGGCAGCGGCAGCTTCACATCAATCGCCTGGCGCCGGAGGGTCACTACATCCTGAATCATCAGTGTGCCCTTCGCGGTGAAGTAGACCACTCGCTTGTTGTCCGGCATCCACGCCACATCGCCGGCCCCGTCGTTGTTCAACTGCATGGTCTTGCCGGAAGCGAGGTTGTGAATCGCGATCCCGGCATATCCTCCGGAGGGTTCCAGCACTACCCCGGTCAGCCAGAGGCCGTCGCGCGACCACTTGTTTGGCGAAAATACTCCCGTGCCGGTCTCGGGCGACTTGGTAAAGGCTCCCGACTGCATCGTCAGTAACCCGGACATGGGGCCGATCAACCAGTCGGTGGGTGACAGCGCGACCAGCAGTTGCTTTCCGTCAGGAGAAATCATCGTGTAGCTGACCTCTCGCTCCGCAATCGCCGATAGCGCTCGCGGGTCGCCGCCGTCCCTGCGCACTGCCCACGACTGGTACGAGCCGGTCCTGGTCGAATAGAACGTCAGCTGGTTGCCATCCGGTGAAAACCGTGGAAGCCGGTCGCGCGCCATGTCGTCGGTCACGCGGGAAAGGCTGGAGCCATCGTTGCGCATCACGAAGACGTCTTCCTGGCGCTCACGCAAGTTCGCGAGTGCGATCCACTGGCCATCGGCCGAGACGTCGGTGGGAGAGAGGATGCCGGTGCGCCGCTGCAGGAGCGTCACGGCTCCAGCGCGCTCGGTGGCCGGATCGAAGGAAATGGCCGCCGGGTTGACCGAGGCCACCATCGATCGGAAGACGATCGATGCGCCATCGGCGGCCAGATGCGGCAGGTCCATCGATACGTCTACGCCGGCGGCAATCGGCTCGGGAATACCCGAAGGCCGGCCTGACGATTCATCAATCCCGATGCGCCAGATCCCCATCGATCCGCCACGGTCGCTGGCAAAATACAACCAGGCGCCGTCAGGCGACCACGACGGTGCAAAGTCTGTGGCCGTATCCGAAGTGACGGCCACGATCTGGCCCCCTCCAGCGGCCACCGTGGCAAGGTCACGCTGGCCGTTCACGTTCTGCCAGAACGCGATCCGAGTGCCCGAGGGCGACCAGGCGGGTTGAATCGCGTCACCGTCGGTGATCTTGACCGGCGCACCGCCAGCGATGTTTACGGTCCACAACTGACTGACGTCATTGCGCGCGTAGACGGAGTTCACCTCCTCCGTGCAGAACACAATCTGCCGGCCGTCGGGCGACCACGCCGGATTCGCGCCGAACTCTGTCACGCGCCGCACGGATTCCCCGGTGGCGCCCACAATGAAGATGCCGCCTTTCCCGCCGCGCAGATTGAAGGCGATTTGTTTTCCATCCGGGGAAAAAGCAGGCCAGACTTCGCCGCGGCCCGGGTCCCCGGCCACCAGGACAGGGTTCCTTCCACCGACGCGTTGCACATAGACGTCCCAGCTCCCGCGGCCATCGCTGGAGAACGCGACCGTTGCGCCATCGGGAGACACGGTCGGATCAGTCTCTACTCCGGATGCGTCGGTGATTTGCGTGAAGTTGGACCATGACTCGGCGGGCGCGGCCGATGACTGCGCGCCGGTCCACCACGCGCCCGCCAGGCCGGCCATGGCGAGGGCCGCAATCGCGACGCGTGGCAGGACACTGCTGCCTTTTGCCGGCGTCGTGGCGGCAATGGGGACCACGACCGCCTTGGCCTCGTCAGTTGCGCCGCTGCGAATTCTTTCAATCTCGAGTCCGGCTTCACCGATGTCGCGCAGGCGTCGTTTCGGATCTTTCTCGAGGCACCGCATCAACAGCCGCCGCAGCGCCGGAGGCGTGGTCGCAGGGAGCGCCGTCCAGTCGGGGTCGCGCGTGACGATGGCCGCGATGATGTCAGTGAGCGTCTCACCGGGGAACGCCGCGCTGCCGGTCAGCATCTCGTAGAGGACGATGCCGAACGACCAGATGTCGGCGCGCCGATCGACAGCCTTGCCTTTGGCCTGTTCCGGCGCCATGTAGCCGGCTGTGCCCATGATCATGCCCATCGCCGTCATCGCCGGGGTGGTCATCGTCGGCGAGTTCGCGAGGTTCGACACGCCGCTCGGGGCCGGCGTTTTCGCTAGGCCGAAGTCCAGCACCTTTACCGTTCCATCGGCACGGACCTTGATGTTCGCGGGCTTCAGATCGCGATGCACGATGCCAACTTCGTGCGCGGCCTCCAGGGCGTCGGCGGTCTGTCTTGCAATCGGCAGCACGTCGGCCAAGGGAATGGCGCCACGGGCGATGATGGCGGACAGGTCCTCCCCTTCCACCAGCTCCATGACGAGCGCGTGCACCCCGTCAGAGCCCGACGTCATTTCATAGATCGCGGCAATGTTCGGGTGGTTGAGCGCGGCCAGGGCCTGCGCTTCGCGGGTAAACCGGGCGAGCCGATCCGCGTCGGCCGCAAAGAGCGCCGGCAGCACTTTGATCGCTACCTCGCGATTGAGTTTCGGATCGCGGGCACGAAACACCTCGCCCATGCCACCTGCGCCGAGCGACGCCACTACATCGTACGGACCGAAACGACTGCCGGGTGACAAAGACATCGCCTACTTTCCTACTTTCCACAGGTCCGCCAGTCCCGGCTCTTTCATCACCTTCTCGATGTCGGCCATTTCCATCGGGAGCGGGCCCGACAGGTTTTCATAGCCCGTGGCGGTGATCAGGATCGCGTCTTCGAGGCGAATGTAGATGCGTTCGTCGGGAATGGTCAGCGCGGGCTCGATGGTCAGCATCATGCCCGGCAGGTAGACGCCGTCGAAGTTGGCGCCCGCCACATCGTGCGCTTCCATGCCGAGCCAGTGCCCGAACGAGTTGCGAGGCTTCGCGTATCCAGCCACAAAGCGCTCCGCGGCCTCTTTGATCTTCGGATCGGTAAACGTAAACGTCTCCAGGATCGCAGTCATCTTCTTGTGCGCGTTCGCGAGTGACTCAGACGCCGGCCCGGGGCGAATCGATGACATCAGCGCCTGGTAGAACTTGAGATAGATGCCGTACATCTCGCGCTGCCTGGGCGAGAACGTGCCGTTGGCCGGGAACATGCGCGTGACGTCGGTGGTGTAGTACGACACGTCCGGCGCGTAGTCCATCAGCACCATGTCGCCATCTTCGAGGCGGCTCTGCGCGGCGTGGTAGTGCGGCCAGAAGGCGTTAGTGCCGGTGGCCACCAGCGCGTAGTACCCGATACCCTGCGCGTTGTTACGCTTGAAGATGTAGTCGGCAATCGCCTCGATTTCGTACTCGTACATCCCCGGCTTCGCAGACTTCATGGACTCGAGAATCGCCAGGCTCGAGAGGCGCGTGGTCTCGCGCATGATCTTGATCTCTTCAGCGCTCTTGATCATGCGCAGGCGGTCCACGAACGGGTCGAGATTCAGGATCTCGGACTTCGGCGCGGCGACCCGCAGTTTCTCGCGAAACACGGCGTCCTTGGACGCCCGGCCATCCCACGGGTCGGCAGCCACCTCGCGCTCGTGGTTCGAGATGCGGTCGGGCGCTGCCGCGCCCAGTGACTCGCTGCGGAACGGAAAGTAGATCGAACGCCCTTCGGCCGCGACCGCCTTCACCGCGGCGTCAAACGTGGTGCGATCCGCCACCTGCTCGAAGCCCGTCAGGCGCGCAGCCTCATCCCCAGGGGCCAGCAGGGGCCCTTCGGAGCGGTCTGAGGCGGAGTTTCGTGCAGGCAGGAAGAGCGTGGAGGTTTTGGTGCGCCCATCGATCAGCAGAATTGCACGCGGCACCTCGACCCCCGAGAGGTAGAAGAACTGCTTGCCCTGCTGGAACTTGGTGTACGCCGCCGGTTCGGTGGCGCCGGCCAGAATGGCCACGCCATCCCCGATGGCGTCCATCACCTTGGCGCGACGTGCCTTGAATTCCCCCGGGGAGAACGCCTGGGTAAACAGCGGCTTGTCTGCCCCCAACGGCAGCCAAGCCAACGTAACCATCGTCAGCACCACACTCACTCGGATGAAGGTTCGGGACATACGCGCGATTATAATCGTGGCCCAGAGGTTCCCCACCGCCATGTCACGATCACTGCTCTCACTCGCCATCGTCGCCGCCCTGGCTATTCCGGGACAGGCGCAGCAGGCAGCGCCGCCGGCGCCGCAGCCGCCACCATCAAGGCCGACGTCGCAGCTCGACAGCCTCAAGACCGTGGCCGAGTCCTCGGACTATCGAACGACCTCGACCTATGCTGAGGTGCTCGGGTTCATGACCATCGTCGACAACGCGGCGCCGAATATCAGGGTGATCAGCTACGGCACGACGTACGAGGGCCGGATGATGCCGCTGGCGGTGGTCGGCACGGGCCTGAAAGACGCGAGCGCGGCCTCAGTCAAAGCCTCGGGCAAGTTGCGCGTGCACATTCAAGGCAATATCCACGCCGGTGAGGTGGAGGGCAAGGAAGCGACACTGGTCCTGCTGCGCGAGTTCGCGCAGGGCAAACACGCCGACTGGCTCGAGACGATGGTGTTCCTCATCACGCCAATTTTTAATGCGGATGGTAACGAGCGCTTTTCGCTGACCAATCGCGGCGTGCAGAACGGCCCCATCAACGGTCAGGGCACACGCGCCAACGGCCAGAACATCAACATCAATCGCGACTTCATGAAGCTTGAAACGCCCGAAGGCCGGGCCTTTGCGAAGCTCTGGAACGACTACGACCCGTACGTCGGCATGGACCTGCACACCTCGGACGGCTCCACCCACGGATACCACCTCACGTACTCGCCGCCGCTCAACCCGAACACCAACGTCGGCATCATGTCGATCATGAAGGATGAGTGGTTCCCGTTTGTGACCAAGGCCATTCGCGAGAAGTACAAGTGGGAGACGTTCTACTACGGCAACGCGAGCAACCCCGGCGGTGGCCGAGGCGGCCGTGGCGGCGGTCAGGGCGCGCCGGGCGCAGGACGCGGCGGTGCGGTTGGTGCGGGCGCCGCTGGCGCCACTCCGCCTCCTCCTCCTCCAACCACACCTCCGGTGGCCACCCCTCCCGTCACACAGCCGCAGGCGCCGGCCGTCCCCGCCGGTCCCCGTGCCTGGGGCACGTTCGAGCATGTGCCCCGCTTCCACAACAACTACGTCGGGATGCGCAATCGCTTTGCGCTCCTCAGTGAGGCGTACGCGTATGCCACGTTCAAGGACCGCATTCTGGCGACAAACTATTTCATCGAAGAAGCGATGAACTTCGCGCACCAGAACGTGGCGAAGATCCGGACGGCCGTGGACTCGGCCGACCGCGAAGCGCTGACCGGCAAGACACACGCCACGCGTGCGCAGATTCGCAACGGCGGCATGATTGAGATTCTGATGGGCGAGGTCGAGGACGAGAAGAACCCGATCAACGGCCGGAACATGAACCGCCGCAAGGATGTGATCAAGCCGGAGCAGATGGTGGACCGCCTGTGGTTTGAGCCGACGACCACCGAGACGGTGCCGGCCGAGTACTACATTCCGGCGAGCGCCACCAAGGCGCTTGACTTGCTGCGGGCTCACGGCGTGCAGATGCGAAAGACGACGGTGGCCACGAAAGGCCTGGAGCAGTTTGCGATCACGGCCAACACCCAGCGTGCGGCCACCAGTTCGATCGATACCGGCAGCCACGGATTGCGCACCCTCGACGGCGCCTGGGCAGCCACCGACGTCACCGCGCCAGCCGGCTCATTCGCTGTCGCGATGAACCAGAAACTCGCGCGTCTGGTGTTTTATCTGCTTGAACCGAAATCCGACGACGGCGTGACGGCGTGGAACTATCTGGACGACGCGCTGGGCGACGCGACGGCCAAGGCGTATCCCATTCTTCGTCGGCGCTGACTTAGACGCCGACGCTTGGCGCTGTCGGACTCGTCGCCGGTGTAATGGCGAAATGTCACAAATGTCCGAAATGGCGAAATGCGGACAAACCAATGCGGGGAAGAATGTCCAAATGTCTTTGCCCTCCAATGGTTGAATCTGCAGCTCCAAGGTCACTCGTTCATTGAGCGCCCTGGACATTCGGCCATTTGGCCACTCACGCACTGCAGACATTTCGCCATTTCGGACATTTGTGGCATTTCGCCATTACGCCGGCAGGCGCTCGCCAGCGTCCTAGCCCAGTTTGGCGAGTCGCTTCTCGACGTCCGCAATGGCTGCTTTGATCTGCTTCTGCCGGACGGGATGTTCAGTCGCCTCGAGCTGTCGCCGGAGTTCCGACAACCCCAGCGTCAGCGACGTCACTTGCGCCTTCTTCACCGGATCCACCGGCGCTTGCGGCGACCGCTTCTCGCGTCGCGCGGCCTCTCGCTCATCGGCCAGTTCCTGAATTCTCGCGTCTGCGTCAATAAGGCCTTCGCCCGAATCACCCATACCTCAAACATAGCAGAGGATCTTCCCGGTGGGATAGGATCGCGCGCATGGTGCGCATACTTTTTCTCCTACTGACGCTCGTAGTTGGCGGTCTCTCGGTCGGACTCACCGCCCACATGCAGAATGCGGAGGCCACGTCCCTGCTGGGCCGCAAGCTTTCCACGCCGGAAATCGCGCCCGACGCGCAAGCGCGCATGGAGGCGCAGCTTGCGACAGCCGTGCAGGTGTTCGAGACCAATCGCGAGGACCCCGATGCGCTGATTTGGGTCGGTCGCCGCACCGCATACCTCGGTCGATTTCGCGAAGCCATCGGGATCTTCGGCGACGGCATCAAGCGCCACCCCACCGATGCGCGGTTCTATCGCCACCGCGGGCACCGCTACCTGACGATTCGGGAAATCGACCTGGCCATCGCCGACTTCGAAAAAGCCGTGACGCTCATCGCCGGCCAGCCGGATCAGGTGGAACCTGATGGGCAGCCCAACGCGCGGAACATGCCCACCAGCACCCTGCATTCGAACATCTACTACCACCTGGCGCTGGGCTACTACATCAAGCAAGACTTCGCCCGCGCAGCCGACAACTGGAGGAAGGCCCGCGATGTGGTGCGCAACGCGGACAATCTGGTGGCCGCGAGCAACTGGCTCTACCTTTCGCTGCGTCGAGCCGGCAAGGCCGACGAGGCGGCAGCGGTACTGTTGCCCATTGATGCGCGGCTGGACGTCATTGAAAATGGCAGCTACCACTCACTTCTGCTGATGTACAAGGGCGAGCGCACACCCGAAGAGGTGCTGAAAGCGGCCGGCGAAGGGGCCAGCGGCACGTCGGCGCGTTACGGGGTCAGCGCCTGGTATCTCATCAACGGCAAGCGGCGCGAGGCGCAGCAGCTGTGGGCGACGATTCTGGGGGGAGACGACTGGCCGTCGTTCGGCCACTTGGCAGCCGAAGCCGAAGCTCGATAGCGGCGACTCGGGCTTGAGAACCAGCCCCGGCCTGGGCTTCAAGGCCGAGGCCTTCCGGTCAGCGAATTCTTTGAATCACGCGCACCTTGGGCGATCCGCCGACCGCGACGGCGACGGGTTGCGTCGTCTTCGTCACCACCATCAACGTGTTGATCTGCACGAAGGCGCTCTGGACCGACGTCCGGCTGCTCATCACCGACCGGCCGGCGCCATAACCAGAGACGCTCTTGTCCGCGGCAATTACATAGATCGCGGGGTTGCCCCGCATCCGCATCGCACGAAGCTCCGGCACCAGCGCATCTGGCAGGCCAGCCTGCACCAATTCATCATTGCTCAATTCGCCTGCCGGATGGAGCACGACGATGTAGCGGCCCTCGATCTTGATGTCGCAACTGGCGTGCACCATCGCCCGGGTGCCTGCCGCAGCCTTGATCGAGCGTTCCAGGCAGGTCGCCAGCCGCGTGGCCGGGTCTGAGAAGGGGTCGCAGTCGTACTGCGGCATCGAACCCATGGCGATCACCGCCAGCTTCAGTACGTTCGAACGCCACGGGGCCATGGGTACGGTGCTACCGGATCAGCCGCACCACGTCGTTGAAGACGACCGTCACCATCAGCATGAGGATCAGCGCAAAGCCCGCGAAGAGAATGCGCTCCTTGACCTTCACGCTGAAGTCGCGGCGGGCCAGACCCTCGAGGGCGATGATCGTGATGTGGCCTCCGTCGAGAATGGGAATCGGCATCAGGTTCAGCAGGCCCAGCTGAAGGCTGATCATCGACATCAGTCCCAGCAGCGGAAGCCAGCCGAGTTGAGCCGTGGCGCCCGACATCCGGGCGATGCCCACTGGTCCGACAAGGTTGTTGACCGGCGTCTCAGCCGTGAACAATCCCGCGAGCGTGGTGACGGTCAACACCGCAGCTTCCCACGTCTGGGTCGCGCTCATGCTCATCGCCGTCAGCAGGTCCGGGTCTACGCGGCGGGTCTCCGCCCCTGAAATCGACACGCCAATCACGCCAACGTCGCCGTTCTTTTCGGGAACGATGGCCACGTCCTGCGGCACACCACCGCGCTCAATCGTGAACGTTATGGCCACACCGGCGCTTTTCTGAATGCGCTCGATGACCTGCTCGCGCGTCAGGCCCCGCTCGCCCCCGATTGCAAGAAGCACGTCGCCAGTGAGCAGACCGGCTTTCTGCGCGGGCTGGTCGGGCATCACCTGGGCCACTTGCGGCCGGTGCTTTGGCCCGACTTTCAGTTCGCCGATGTCGACGATGTCGCCCACCAGCTCGGGGGTGACCTTGATGTCCATGTACGAGCCGCCACGCTCGACGGCCAACGTGAGTTCCCGGTTGGCCTTCGGCATGACGGCCATGTCGAACTGGTCCCAGGTCTCCACAGCCGCGCCATTGACCCGCAGCACGCGGTCGCCCACCTGCAGGCCCGCGCGCGCCCCGGCGCCGTCAGCCGCCACCACGCCGATGACCGGCGGCGCCGAGCGGTACAGGGGCACATCCGCGCCCTGCGTGAGGATCGCGGTGGTCAGGATGAGGGCCAACGCGATATTCATGATCGGGCCCGCCAGATACACCTGGACCCGAATCCATTTGCTCTTGGACAGAAACTCGGTCGGGTCCCCGGACGGCCCGTCTTCAGACGTTTCGCCGGCCAGCTTCACGTAGCCGCCCAGCGGGATGATGCTGATGCAGTACTCCGTATCGCCACGGGTGACCTTGACCAGCTTCGGCCCGAATCCCAACGAAAAGGCCAGCACCTTGACGCCGTACCACCGCGCCACCAGAAAATGCCCGAGCTCGTGGACGAAGATCAAGACTCCGAGCACGAACAGGAACGGCAGAATCGTCTGGAAGAACCCGATGATGTTGGCCATATGTGAAAACCCTGTAGGGCTATGACGATGGTAGCAGACCAGCGGTTTCAGCCGCATGGCGCCGGGCCCAGGCATCCGTGGCCCTGACATCGGCCAACGAGCGGGGCACACTCGTTTCGCGGCCCGCCGCCTCAAGCGCGCGTTCGATGACGACGGGAATCTGAAGGAACCCGAGCCGCCCTGCCAGGAAGGCCTCCACGGCCACCTCGTTTGCGGCATTCAGGACGGCGGGCCATGCGCCGCCGTGCTCGAGCGCGTCATACGCCAGCCGCAGGCACCGGAACCGGTCGGGGTCGGGCGGCATGAAGTCCAGTTGGCCCATGCGCGTCACGTCGAGCGCGGGGACCGGCGCATCCCAACGATCGGGGTACGAGAAGGCGTATTGGATCGGCAAGCGCATGTCTGTGACGCCCAATTGCGCGATCACCGACCCGTCGCGCAGTTCCACCATGGAGTGCACGATCGACTGTGGATGGACGACCACCGCGATCTGCTGCGGCGTGACGTCGAACAGCCAACGTGCCTCGATCACCTCGAGGCCCTTGTTCATCAGCGTGGACGAATCTACCGTGATTTTTTTCCCCATCTGCCACGTGGGATGCCGCAGCGCGTCGGCGGGCGTCACTCGTGCAAGCGCCTCGGCGGTCCACTCACGGAAAGGGCCTCCGGACGCGGTAAGAATCAACCGCCGCAGTTCGCCCGCCGTGCGGCCGTGCAGGCACTGGTGAATGGCGTTGTGCTCGGAGTCCACCGGCAGCACCTTCACTCCGCGGTTGCGCGCTGCATCCACCATGAGGGCGCCGGCCATCACGAGCACTTCCTTGTTGGCCAGTGCCACGGTCTTGCCATGGTCGATGGCCGCGAGCGCGGCCTCGAGGCCCGCCGCACCCGAGGACGCACAGAGCACCACGTCCACATCGGGATGTGTGGCCGCCGCGAGCAGCCCCTGGGGTCCCGCTTCGAGCGCCGCGGGCCGCGCACCGGGCGGCACCAGGGCCTTCAGGTCGGCCATCCCGTCCTCTGTGGCCACACTGACGAGCGACGGCCGGTACGTCGTCACCTGTCCGGCCAGGCGCGCGGTGTTGTGCCCGGCGGCAAGGGCCACCACCTGCAGGCGATCGGCGTGCGCGTCCACCACCGACAACGCGCTCTGGCCGATCGATCCGGTGGAGCCGAGAATGGCGATGCGAATCATGCGGCGTCCCGGCCAACATAAAAAAGGAACAGCAGGTACGCGGGGAGGGCGAACAGATACGCGTCGATGCGATCCAGCACGCCGCCGTGTCCCGGAATGAGGGCCGAACTGTCTTTGACGCCGGCGCTGCGTTTGAGCAGCGACTCAAAGAGGTCGCCGGTGATTCCGATGACGCACAACATCAGGCCCAGCGCGACGCCTTCCAGGGGCGACGCCACCTGCCCCCACACGGGCCCCAGGAGCGCGCCGGTAATGGCGGCCGCTACCATGCCTCCGACCGCGCCTTCGATCGTCTTGGCGGGGCTGATCGCAGGCGCCAGCTTCCGGCGGCCGAACGCGCGACCGGTGAAGTACTGCGCCGAATCGCTGACCGCGATGGTCGCGATGAGAAACATCACCGGCCGCGGGCCAAACACCACGTCGATCCACACCAGCGCGCCCAGAGGAAGGCCCACATACAGCGGCGCCATCACCGTGACCGCCGCTGCCGTAATCACGGCCGGCGACGGCGGCCCCCCGGCCATCGTCACAATGCCCGCGCCCACCACCAGGGCCAGCAGCACCACAACAATCGCCGCGCCATTCGCCATGCCGATGGGCACCACCGCGCATGCGGCCATGGCCGCCACTGCGACAAAGAGGACGGGAACCGGAGCGCCGACGGCGCGAGAGAGGCCGGCCACTTCGCCGGCGGCCAGTGCCGCGACCAGGGCGGCCACGACCAAGGTGGCCCACCATGGCCCGAACCACAGGACCCCGCCGACGATCGCGACGAGCACGACGGCGCTGAGGACGCGGGTCACGCGTTAGTTTGTCACTCCGACCGGGTCGGACGACACGGCGCCGTAACGCCGGTCGCGCCGCTGATAGTCGGCCACGGCTTCAAGGAGGTGCCGCGCACGGAAATCGGGCCAGAAGGTATCCGTGACCCAGATTTCCGCGTATGCAATCTGCCAGAGCAGGAAGTTGCTCACGCGCATCTCGCCGCTCGTCCGGATCAGCAGGTCCGGATCGGGCTGTCCGGCTGTGTAGAGGAGCGACGAGAACATGTCCTCATCAAGCGCCTCAGGGGCCACGCCGCGGATAATCGCCTGCCGCGCCGCGTCCACAATCTCGGCGCGCCCGCCGTAGCTGAGCGCGATGTTAAAGACCATTCCGGTATTGGTCGAGGTTCGGACAACCGCCGCTTCCAGTTCCTCACGCACGTCGGGGCTCAGGCGGTCGAGCTGGCCGATGACGCGGAACTGGATGTTGTTCTTGAGCAGGGTCTTGAGTTCGGCTCGCAGGTAGTGCCGAAGCAAACCCATCAGGGCCGACACTTCCGGCACCGGGCGCTTCCAGTTCTCCACTGAAAATGCGTAGAGGGTCAGGACCGAGAGGCCGAGCCGCGCCGAGGTTTCTACGGTGTCGCGCACCGAATCAATGCCGGCGCGATGCCCTTCCACACGGGGGAGGTGCCGTTCGGCGGCCCATCGGCCGTTGCCATCCATGATGATGGCCACATGTTTGGGTAAACGGTCGAAGTCGAGCCGCCGCGAAATGGCCTCTTCGGGCGATCCCTTCGGCACGCCGGCCAGCACATCAGCGAGCGCCATAGAGGGAGTTTAGCCGGATGGCGCGGCTAAAGCCACGCCCTACTACGGGTAGTCCACCGACACGAGCGTCAGGCCCTGCGCAGGGGCCGTATCACCCGCCTGCCCACGGTCCCGCGACTCGATGAGCGCCGCCATGGACGCGGGATCCCTGCGGCCGGCCCCCACCTCGACCAGCGTGCCGACGATGGCGCGCACCATGTGGCGCAGGAAGCCGTCGCCATGCACCTCGAACACCAGTTCGTCGCCACTCACGCGCAGCTCGGCGCGATCGACCGTCCGGACCGTGTCGAGCACGTCGGAACCGCTGGACATGAACGCCGAGAAATCATGCCTCCCGATGACCCCGGGAATGGCGGACTGCATCGCGGGCACATCAAGCGGCTGCGGCGCCGGCCACACGTATCGATGCGCGAACGGCGACACCACTTCGCCGGTGGCAATACGATAACGGTAGGTCTTGCCTATCGCGTCGAAGCGAGCGTTGAACCCCTCCGCGGCGTCGGCCACGCCAAGCACGCGGATGTCGCGGTCAAGCTTGACGTTCAGGGCCCGCCCAATCACGTCAACAGAATGCGCGGTGTCGCACTCGACTGACGCGACTTGTCCCAAGGCATGTACACCGGCATCCGTGCGCCCCGCGCCGAACAGGGGCCGCGCCGTGAATGGCTTGAGCGCGTCCTCGACCGCTGCCTGGATGGTGGGACCGTTTTCCTGCCGTTGCCACCCGCAAAAGCGCGTGCCGTCGTAGGCCACGGTCAGCCGCAGCACCCTCACGTCCTATCCCCTGGAGCCGGGCTTGGTCACAGGTTGCCCGGCGGCGCACAGAGGGCACGACGCGGGGTCGTAGGTGGGCAACGACAGGGCCACCAGCGCGCGGAACGGCACGTCGAGTGAGGACGTGCCGCCGCTGCGATCAATGATCGATCCCGCGCCCACCACCGTGGCGCCGGCCTGCCTCGCCACCACCATCGTCTCGCGCGTGGACCCACCGGTGGTGACCACGTCTTCGATGACCACCACGCGGTCGTCGGCCGACAACGTGAAGCCGCGGCGGAGCGTGAGGACACTCTCCTGGCGTTCCGCGAAGATCGCGCGCACACCGAGCGCACGCGCGACCTCGTGACCGATGATCAACCCGCCGAGCGCGGGCGACAACACAACGGTGGGTTTGAGGTCGCGTAGCGCGTCGGCCAGCGCGCTGCCGAGTGGCGCCGCATGCTCAGGATGCTGGAGCACAAGCGCGCACTGCAGGTAGCCCGAGCTGTGCAGGCCCGACGACAGCCGGAAGTGCCCCTCGTGGAGGGCGCCGGATTGGCGAAAGAGCGACAGGACATCAATCACCGCACACCACGCAATTCCGCTTCGAACAGCTTCAGGATGCGCTTATATTCGTCCGCCCAACTGGTCTCTTCCGTGAACGCATGGTTCTCCACCGGGTATCCAGCCAGCTCCCAGTTCTCCTTGCGCAGCTCGATCAGCCGTTGCGCCAGGCGCACGGAGTCCTGGAAGAACACGTTGGTATCCACCATGCCGTGCAGGATGAGCAGCCGATTTTTCAGGCCGGTCGCATGGAAGATCGGCGAACTCTTTTTGTACGCCTCGGGGTCGGTCTGCGGCGTGTTGAGGATGTTCGACGTATAGCCGTGGTTGTAGTGCGACCAGTCCGTCACCGGACGCAGCGCCGCGCCCGCCACGAAGACGTCGGGCGTGGTGAACATCGCCATCAGGGTGATGAATCCACCGTAGCTGCCGCCGTAAACGCCGATGCGCTTCGCATCCACCTTCTCTGACGCGACCAGGAACTTCGCGCCATCCACCACATCTTCCAGATCCTTACCGCCCATGAACCGGTAGATGCCCGTGCGCCAGTCGCGGCCGTAGCCCGACGACGCGCGGTAGTCGGGGTCGAGGACGACGTAGCCCCTGAATGCGAGGATGTGGTGGAACATGTACTCGCGGTAGTAGGTGGACCAGTACTTGTGCGCGTTCTGCAGGTAGCCCGCGCCGTGCACAAAAATGACTGCGGGCTTCTTCGGGTCACGTTTCGCGCCCATCATCTCGGGCGTGTAGAGGCGGGCATGGACGTCCTGCCCATCACGCGCCTTGTAGGTGATGACCTTGGGGTCCATCCACTTGAATGCCCTGAACTCGTCCGACGACGTGGTCGTCACCTGCACGGCCGGAGCCCCGGCCGTGAACGGCATCATGTGCAGCTCGGGCACCTTGGTGCTGTAGGAGTGGATGATGGCCAGCGAGCGCTCGTCTGGCGAAATGGTGGCGTCATTCGACCCGGTCATCGTGGTGACCCTGGTGCGCGCGCCGCCATCCACCGACATGGTGTAGAAGTGCCGTTCGCCAGGATGCACTTCGTTGGTCTGCAGGAACACTTTGCTGCGGTCGCGAGACAGCACGGCGTTGGTCACTTCCCAGTTGCCGCTCGTGAGCGCTTTCGCGGCCGGCTGCGCGGCGCTCATGTCCACCGAGTAGAGCTGCAGGTAGCCGGTCTTCTCCGAGAGGAACAGGAACCGTTTGCCGTCGGCGAGCCAGGCGATGCCGGCGCCGCCGCCGAACGCGCCGCCGCCACCGATGCCCTGCTCGCGAATCCACGCATCATCGCGCTGATTGTCGATGACCGTTGCAGCGCCTGTGGCCGGGTCCACCTTCACGAACCAGCGGTCCTTGTTGTCTGCGGACCGTACCGCGATCACCGTGTGCGCCCCGTCGTCCGACATGTCGGGCGGTGACCAGTTGACGATACGGGGACCGAGTGTAGCTCCGGGGACAGCGGACCACTCGCGACCGGCAATGGGCTCGGCGTCGGCCCACACGTGTGTGTTTTCTTTCACGTCGAGAATCGCGAGCTTGCGCACAGGCGACACATCGCCGACGTTGGTGCGGCCCGGAATCATTTCAGGGTACGACGACTGCGTGATGTAGTTCGGCGTGTCCTGGCCCCGTGCCGGCAGCGCGGGCGCCTCGTTGACGCCAATCCAGACAAAACGCTCGTCGGCTGACAACTGCAGATCCGCTGTGGTCTGCCGCTCTGCCAGCGTGAAGCGAGCGATCGGCGCTCCGGGCGGCTGAGGACCGGCCGGACCGCCCCCGCGTCCGCCACGGCCGCCTTGACGGCCTTCGGCCTGGGCGCGGAGGTAGTCCATCAACGCCAGTTCCTGTTCACGGAGCAGGCGCTGCGCCTCGGTCAGGGCTTCCGCAGCGCCACCACCACCGGCGCGGCCGGCGCCTCCGCCTCGTTGTCCGGCTCCGGCGCGCCCGCCAGTGGCGGCCGGACCCGCCCCCGCGGCCGCACCTGCCGCCACAATGTCGGTCAGTTGCTGGATCGTCGGCCCGGCCCCTGCGGCCAGCGACATGATGAACAGATTGCCGTCGCGCTGGAACGTGACGGCCGTGTCGTTGCGCGCCCACCGCGGATTCGTTTCCGCGACCGCAGTTCGGGTCAGCAGACTGCGGGCACCCGAAGCGACGTCATACAGCACCAGGTCGCCGGCTTCGGCGTTCAGCAAGCGGCGGCCCGCCCGATCGGGACGGCCAGCCGGGGGCACGTCGAGGTTCAGGCCTTCCTCGTCGGTCAACTGGCGCAGCCCGGAGCCGTCGCGATTCACGACGTAGGTTGAGGTCCGGGGGGCGCCGGCCTTCTGCCAAGTGAAATAGGCCCTGGAGGAGTCTTTGGCCCATCGGACGGCCGAGGGCGAAGCACCCACCAGAGCCGGTCCACGCATGATGGAATCCACGGTCATCGGCATCACGACGGGCTTGGCGACGGGGGCCGCGGCGCGCTGGTCGGCGGCGAGCCAGGTGCCGGTCAAAAGGACGAGGGCGGAGAGGGCTGTCAGTCGGCGCATGGTTTGCATTCTCAACGGCAATCAGTGGCAATTGCTTGCGAATATTGATGATACGTCCCTGAGGACTCCGCGATCCGGGACAGGGTTGTCCCGGAAGCGGGAACAACTCTTTTGGCCGCGTAGTATAGACGGTAACGTGATTTCTGGAGAGATTGAGATGATGACTCGCAGCCGGTATTTCCTGATTCGCAGCGGTATTGTGGGCCTGGCCGTACTCGGGTCTCTGGGGATGACGCCCGACGTGGCAGTGGCGCAAACAGCCGCGGCGGCGGCCCCACAGGGGCCGGTGCTGCCGTTGTCGATGAGCCAGGCCGAGGCCATGGCGCTTGAATCCAATCTCGGCCTGAAGGCAGATCGGCTTGCCCCCGACATTGCGTCGGAGAACCTGGCCAGCGCGCGGTCGGCGTTCGTTCCGATCCTCAGCTCGGCGTTCTCGCGCAGTTCGAGTGAACGCGCCTCCACCAACGTGTTTGAGGGCAGCGCGACATCGGTGACGAACAAGGGCGTGTCGATTAACACCACGGTGAACCAATTCCTCCCGTGGTATGGGTCGAGTTTTCAAGTGCGGTGGAACGCGGGTCGCGCCGAGTCATCCGAGGCGTTCTCGCGGTTCAACCCCACGCTCAACTCGGGCATCAACCTGGGCTTCAATCAGCCGCTGCTCGAGGGGTTCAAGATCGATAGCGCCAGGGCAGGCGTCCGCACAGCTGAGCGCAACCGGGTCATTGCCGATATCCAACTCGAACAAGCGGTCGTCGTCACCCGCGTGCAGGTGCAGTCGGCCTACCTGACGCTGATTGGCGCGATTGAACGCCTGAAGGTGGCCCAGCAGAATCTGGACCTCGCGCGAGAATCGCTGCGCAACAACCAGTCGCGCGTGGAGGTGGGCACCATGGCGCCCATCGACGTCATCGAGGCCGAGGCCGAGGTGGCGAGCAACGAAGAGGCCGTCATCATCGCCGAGTCGTCGGTGGCCACGTCTGAAGATGCGCTGCGCGCGCTCATCTTCGAGCCGACGCGCCCCGACTACTGGCAGGTGCGCATCCAGCCAACCGACACGATTCAGATGCAGGCCGTGGACGTGAACGTGGATGCGGCGATCACCAACGCTCTCGCCAACCGCACGGACCTGCTGGTGGCGAAACGCCAGCTCGAGAACACCGACCTCAACCTCGACCTTCTGCGAAACCAGACCCTGCCGTCGGTGGACCTGCAGCTCAGCTACTCGGCCTCAGGTACAGGTGGCACGCAGAACAACTTCTCCAATGAATTCCCGCCGATCCTGATCAGCAGCAGCAAACGTGGCTTTGGCCCCGTGCTGGGTGACGGGTTCCGCAACACCAACCCCGCGTGGACGATTGGCGTCAACGTCGGCTACCCCGT
This sequence comes from Vicinamibacterales bacterium, assembly GCA_046594875.1. Lineage (GTDB taxonomy): Bacteria > Acidobacteriota > Vicinamibacteria > Vicinamibacterales > SCN-69-37 > SYFT01. Next base: position 2,377 of record JBKJQX010000013.1, on the reverse strand, counting down.
CGGCAAGAGCAGTACGGAAGCCGCGTTGGCTACACGCAGGCTCGAGAAGCAGCGCGCGGAGATTGAACTGCGCGACGCCGAGCTGCAAGTGACGACGTCGGTGCGCGACGCGGGCCGTCAGGTCTCCACCAACTTCAAGCGGGTGCAGGTCACGCAGGTGGCACGCGAGCGCGCCCAGCGCCAGCTCGACGCCGAGCAGAAGCGTTTCGGCGTGGGCTTGTCGACGACGTTCCAGCTGCAGTCACGGCAGCGCGACCTCGCCACCGCCAAGATCCGCGAACTGCAGGCGATCATCGACTACAGCCGCTCATTGATCACCTTCGAAGCGATTCAGAAAGCACCTGTTCGCTGACTTCGCAATGGCGAAATGCCACAAATGTCCGAAATGGCGAAATGCGGACAAACCAATGCAGGGAAGAATCTTGGAATGTCTTTGCCCTCTAATGGTTGAATCTGCAGCTCCAAGGTCACTCTTTCATTGAGCGCCTTGGACATTCACGCATTTGGGCACTCCCGCACTGCAGACATTTCGCCATGTCGGACATTTGTGACATTTCGCCATTACAGGCGAGGCCTCATGACTAAAATGCCCATGTGCCCGGTGTCTCCGCCACAGTCATCACGCTAAACGAAGCCGCGAATATCCGAGAATGCCTTGCGTCCCTTGCCTGGGTTGACGAGATTCTGGTTGTAGATAGCGGCAGCACTGACGGCACGGCGGATCTGGCGCGGATTGCGGGGGCCAGGGTTATCGCCAGAGAGTGGCCTGGGTACGCGGCACAAAAAGACTTCGCCGCGTCACAGGCCACCCACGAGTGGATCCTGTCGGTAGACGCCGACGAACGGGTGACGCCCGAACTGGCGGCCGAGATTCGGCGCACGCTCGAGCAGCCTTCGGACCGCGTGGGTTATCGCGTCCCCCGCATCACCTTCCACCTGGGCCGCTGGATTCGCCATACCGACTGGTATCCCGACTATCAACTCCGCCTCTACGACCGTCGCCAGGCAAGCTGGGCCAAGCGGCTCGTCCACGAGTCGGTCACCGCGCGGGGCCCCGTCGGCCAGTTGTCGCACGACCTGCAGCACTACGCGTACCGCGACATCAACCACCATTACGAGACGATGCAGCGGTACACGACGCTGGCGGCATCTCAGATGGCCAGTGAGGGCCGGACGGCCGGGCTCTTCAGCGTACTCTTCCACCCGCCCGCGGCATTCCTGCGCAACTACGTGCTCAAAGCCGGCTTCCTCGACGGGGTCCCCGGACTCATCATCTCGGCCATGAACGCGCATTATGTGTTCCTGAAGTTTGCAAAGTTGTGGGCGCTGCAGACCGCCACGACCGGAGTGAAAAAGGATTGACCTCTGTCCACCTCGACACGGCCCGGACCTGGCGAGGCGGGCAGAATCAGGTGCTCCTGACGGTCACCGGCCTCTGCGAGCTGGGGCATCCGGCCGTGCTCGTGGCCCAGGGCAGCGGCGAGCTGTCACGCCGCGCGCACGAGGGTCTGCGGACGGTGGCCCTGAATCCGTCCGGTGAGTTCGACGTGCAGGCGGGTTGGCAGTTGCACCGGGCGCTGCGGACGCTCAAGCCGGATGTGGTGCACGTGCACGACCCGATGGGCGTGTCGCTCATCGCCATGGCGTTGAAGATGCAGCCCCGCCTCGCGCCTCGCCCGCTTATCGTCGCCTCGCGGCGGGTGGACTTCCACTTGAAGCGCAACGCGTTTTCCCGCTGGAAGTACCGGCACATCGATGTGTTCATCGCCGTGTCTGGCGTCATCGCCCGAATGCTGGTGGAGGACGGGATTCCTGCCGACCGCATCGAGGTCGTACACGACGGCGTCAATATCAGCGCGATCGACAAGATCGAGGCGGAAGACGCCCACAAGGTGTTTTTCCTGCCGCACGGGGCACCGATCGTGGGAAATGTGGCGGCGCTTGTGCCGCACAAGGGTCAGAAGGTTCTGATCGATGCCGCGGCGATCGTCACGCGCCAGGTGCCCGACGCGCGGTTCGTGATTTTGGGTGAGGGCGAACTCCGCGACGTCCTCGAGCGCCAGGTGAAGGCACTGGGGCTGGAACGCCATGTGTTCCTGCCTGGATTCCGTTCCAACGTGATCGCATTGCAGAAGTCGTTCGACATCTTCGCGATGAGTTCAATTACCGAAGGGCTCGGCTCGTCGATGCTTGATGCCATGGCCAGCGGCATTCCTGTGGTCGGCACGCGCGCGGGAGGCATCCCTGAAGCGATTGAGCACGGCCATAGCGGCCTGCTGGTCCGTCCCAACCATGCGGATGAGCTCGCGGCGGCCATCATCGACCTGCTCAAGCACCCCGCCCTGCGGGTGCAACTCGGCGCCGCGGGCCGCCGACG